>CAZBPF010000140.1:0-1519 GCA_964493745.1 uncultured Gammaproteobacteria bacterium | reverse complement strand
ATTTTGAAATGGCCGGTTCCGGTTTAATTAAAACCAAAGCCGGGTTGAAAATCAGTCGACGGCTGGAAATTATTCACGACGGCCTTGTCAAAGTAATTAAAAAATATCAACCTCGGGAAATGGCTGTTGAAGACGTTTTTTTTGCCAAGAATGTTAAAACAGCAATTAAAGTCGCCCAGGCAGTCGGAGTAATTAAATACACCGGAATTGAGGCCGGACTGGAAGTTTTCAGTTACACGCCACTGAATATTAAAACAGCAATTACCGGCTACGGCCGAGCGGAAAAAGACCAAGTTAAGTTTATGGTTAAAAAGATTATTAAGTCTGATCAGGAAATTAAGCCCGACCATGCGGTTGATGCCGCCGCCGCCGCCCTGACGCATTTGTTTACGAATAGAAGAATGATTGATGGCTAAGAAGATAGAAGTTAGAATAAATAGAAATTGAATGCATTTAATTTTGCTTCCCTTATTACTTATTACCTATTACTTGTTACTTATTACTTTGTTATAATGAAACTATGATTGGCAGTTTAAGAGGAGCGGTTATTTATAAAGGCAGAGAAAAAATCGAGATTGATTTGGAAGGAATTGGGTACGAAGTTTTTTTAACCACCCGCGACCATAACCGAGTGAAAGTCGGCGACGATGTTGAAGTGTTTACTTATCACCATTTAACTGAAGATTCCAGTGATTTGTTTGGCTTTGTCAACCGTAATGATAAGCGGGTTTTTGAAATGCTGATTTCTGTTTCCGGAATTGGGCCGAAGTCGGCGCTTGGAATTATGGCGGTCGGAAACGGGGAAAGAGTTCTTAAAGCAATTGCAGAAGCCAATGTCGAGTTTTTTAAACAAGTCAAGGGAATCGGCAGTAAAAGCGCTCAAAGAGTAATTGTTGATTTGAAAAGCGAAGTCGGCAGTGTTAAAGACCTTGATTTGGAAGCCGACGGCGGTAAAAATGAAGTCGTTTATCAGGCATTGGAAAGCTTTGGTTTCCGGCGTGAAGAAATAAGAAAAGCATTAACTGAAATTCCTGATGATGTGGAAAGTGATGACAAAAGAATTAAGTATACTTTAAAACAACTTTCGTAATTAGTAGTTAGTAGATAGTAGCTCGTAGCTGGTAGAAATATAGAAGTATAGATATATAGAAATTTAGAAATAAAAGTAATAAGTAGTTGGTAGTTGGTAGCTGGTAGTTAGTAGCTAGTAGCTAGTATAGTAAACAGTAATAAGTAATTAAATATAAATATAAAATGCAAAAGAAGTTTGATGAGAACCAGAAAACATTGAGGCCGAAGACATTGGATGAGTTTATCGGCCAGGAAGAATTAAAAAAACGGCTGAAGATTTTTATTGAAGCGGCAAAAAAACGAAAAGACCCGTTGGAGCATATTATTTTCTACGGCCCGCCGGGTCTCGGTAAAACAACCCTGGCTAATTTACTGGCTAATGAAATGGGCGTAAGCATTAAGGTTACTTCCGGACCGGCGTTGGAACGGTCGGGTGACCTGGCTTCAA
>CAZBPF010000139.1:0-1530 GCA_964493745.1 uncultured Gammaproteobacteria bacterium | reverse complement strand
GATTTTTTCAACAAGAGAAAGAACTAAATCTTTGCGAAAAAACCAAACCAGCAATATAGTTGAAATGATGGTGGCAACTGCCATTGAAACAGTGTTGGATTCCAGTAAAAATGTCCCGCCAAAAAATATTACTAATATTATTGCGATGACTTTACCGAGTTTTTTCCATTCTTTTTTTGCCTTGAATTTATTAAAAGCAATTGCCCCGCCAACAAGCAATAAAATCAAAACCCACGGAAGCCAGGAAGAACTGTTATCACTTTGTTTTAAGCCTTTTAAGCCAAATGCTTTTGAGGTCACATCACTACCAAGTGTGCTAACGCTTAATTGTACGGGCTTTTGAAATTGTTGTCTTTCTCCGGTTGTGTCAGTGTAATCAATTTCAATAACTAATTCGTTAGAGTTTTTAGGAAAAGAAGAACGCTTTTCAATTTGATTTTGTTGCATTTCGCTATTTTTTAATTCCCCCTTAGATTGACTCAAATTGTTCTGGTCAACGGATGTTTGCTGTACTTGAAAGTTTGCCAGAGTAAAATCTCCTTTATTAAGATTTCCAAGCACTGCTATCTCGCTTCCACTTACCATTATTCCCTGCTGTTTTGGAATTTTTACAACTACTGCGCCAGCATTATTTGAACCAATATTCGCAATACTTATTGAAAGTTGCCCTGAATTTAGCATTTCTGCGCTTACCTCAAAATCAGTTGTGCCGCCAATAATCAGACCAACCTGGGATGTTTGGCTCCTTGTTCCATTTACATCAATGAATGACAGTGTTATATCCAGCGGATAAATTCCAGTGGCAATATTTGGGTCTGCAGCAACTGTGTAAGAAATTTCTGCTTGTTGGTTTGATTGTAGAATCGGCACGTATCGTTTGTTATCTGAACCAACCGGCAACACTAAATCATTTCCTTCTTCCCAAGAGAAAGAAATATTTGATACTGGTGTCCCACCAACATTTTTAAGCGTAAAAATTACTTCTGTTTGGTTTCCTGGATTTATTACGCGTGGATTAATTGTTACATCAATGTTTTTTTCTGTTTTTGATACTGGAACTAATATGCTTTGGGTTTCTTTAACTTTTGAATCATTTCTTGTATATTCCATAGTTAAAAACACAGGATAGTATCCGGGCAAAGTATTATCTTTGACCCGGAATTTGAATACAAGCGTTTTAGTAGAACCTGGTTTAATAAGGCCCATTGTGTCTTGTAAATCCACTGGTTCAAATTGGTTTCCCGTATCCAAAACTGCATTTAAATCCTGAATTGATATATAATTTCCCCTATCCTTAATATCTACTACTAAGCTGACTACATCTCCCGCATAGATGGTTGAAGGCAAAAAACTTGTGTCACTGATTTCAATCAAATAAGCATAATCGGATTGCGCAAAAACTGGCTGTATTGTAGTCAGCCAAATAAGTGCTGTGACAACTAAAATAAGTGTTTTTTTATTCATTTTTATTTCCCCCTATTAGCGTTATTCCTTTTTGTTGTAATGCCTCTTTTATTTGTTCCTTTGAAG
>CAZBPF010000138.1:0-1567 GCA_964493745.1 uncultured Gammaproteobacteria bacterium | reverse complement strand
AAAACATTATTCAAAGTCGTAGTACCATTCCCAGCCGGGTTCGTCGATTTGTTTGATGTCTGCTTGTTCCAGTTTTAACTGACCGTTGTAGTCTTCCACTTTTTGGGTGCCTTCAAAAAACTTATATTCCAAGCTTTCGCCGATTAAATCAGCTGAATAAAATTTCACCAGAACCGTGTTTTCTTCTTCTTCACTTTCTTCCGCTTTTACAAAAACAACATATAAAGTGTTTTCATACCCCTCTTTCCACCGGTCAAATGTCCAGTCGGTATAGTTTGTGCTTAATAAATTGTAGGCCTTTTTAAATTCCCCGGTTGTTTGATAATTATAAAAAGCTTTTACACATTCCAAAGGGCTTTCGTTGGGCTTAAATTCTATTTTTTCGATATCGGCGACCGGATCTTCGGCTTCCAGCATATTTCTCCACCGGTTTTCAGTAAAACCCTTGCCGGAAATTCCCATGCTCAGCCCGGCAGTGCTTAGCTGGTTAATACCGACTACTTTGCCGCAGATGTCAATCATTGGTCCGCCGCTCATTCCATGCCCCAAAACAATATCCGTCTGGATTGCTTTTTCGGCTAAATCGTCAACTTCCCGAATGGCAACAAAATGGCCTTTATTAACGGTTGCTTCGCCGCGGATGCTGGTCCCTAGAGGAAAGCCGACAGCGATTAATTCATCCAGGGGCTCGAGCGTTTCCGGGTCACCAAATTCCAAAGGAGGAATATCTATTCCCTGATTGTCCACTTTAATTATTGCCAAGTCGGCGGATTGGTCAGCGGCAATTACTTCTCCTTGAAGCAAAGTGTAATCGGGTAAAACTATTCTTGGTCTTAAGTTATTGAAAACCACATGATAATTGGTTAATATTTGATTTTTATCGATATAGAATCCGGTTCCCTGAAGACTACTGCCGATTATCCGGACAACACTATTTTTAACTTCGGCAACCGATTCTTTTTGGTCACAAAATAAACGGCTTTCGGTAATAGTACTATCTAATTGGTCAACCCGCTGATTAAGCTGCCAATTTCTCCAGCCGAGAAAACCGATTGCAATAGAAAATAAAACAAATATTGCATATTTTTTGAAAAAAAGGTTTGCCGGCGGCCAAAGAAATATTGATTTGAATAGCCGAAAAAGATAGACAATTAATTGTAGAAATATAAAGATTAAGTAATAATTAGTAAAAAAATCAACCCATGCCAGTTCAAGATTTACGCAGAGGGCAACAATCAATAAAATGCTAAATTGGCCAAGGATAAAGATTCCCCGGGTAAACCAGGCCTTTTTATCAATATTTTTATAAATCAGCCGATGGAGGTAAATAAGGGAAGGTATGAAAATTAAAAAACACCAATTTGATGACCAACCTAGTTTGTTGTATTCAATTAGACCGTAAACTAAAACACTGAGAAGAAAAGAAATGAATGCTGTTGTTTTTTTGGTAAGGAGTTTAACCGGCCAAGAATTGATAAGGTAGTCGGAAAAATAAGGTTGGGTTTTATCAAAATTTAACTGCCTCATCTAATTTTTAGTTATAGGATTATTATATCAGAAAAGGGGG
>CAZBPF010000137.1:0-1568 GCA_964493745.1 uncultured Gammaproteobacteria bacterium | reverse complement strand
TCTATTGAAAATTTAAGTGAGGGGAGACATAAAATTAAACTCGGTTCGGTATATACATTATTGCGCCGGATGGAAGAGCGCGGTCTATTGGTATCCCAGTGGGAAGAAGGTGAAAAAAGACCTGACAAAAGAATATACAGAGTAACCAAAAAGGGAGAGAAACTTTTGAAAGGGTGGCTGGAAGCTATTATTGAAAGGAGAAAAATGATGAATAAAATGGTTGATTTTTACAAAACGCATTTTGGAGGTGAATCTAATGAAAATAGATAACATTTTATCGTTTCAAAACTTTTCTAAAGAAAGACCGGTTAAAACCGACATTCTAAAATCAAAAAAGTTCAATATTGTCCTGGTTTGTTTTGACGAAGCCCAAGAAATAACACCCCACCCCGAACCCTATGCTGTTTTCTTTCTAGTCCTTCAGGGTAAGGGTCTGTTTACTAAAGGCGATGATTCTTTTGAGATTGAAAAAGGCGGGGGTATTTTTATTAAAAAGGATGAACCTAGAGGAATTAAAGCTTTAGAAAAGTTAACTGTTTTAGGAGTTCAAGATGGCCACTAACAACAACTCAAAAGCAATTGAAGTTCTGGAACTCACCAAAAAGTTTGGGGAGTTGACAGCGGTTGATAATATCTCTTTTCAAGTAGAAGAGGGGGAGGTTTTCGGCTTCCTGGGCCCCAACGGTGCCGGCAAAACAACTACTATAAGGGTCTTAACAGGGTTAACTGCACCCACTAGCGGGGGCGCTAAAGTTCTCGGTTATGATATCGAAAAAGATACTATAAAAGCAAAAAAAGCTGTGGGCGTTGTGCCGGAAGTATCCAATATCTACAACGACTTATCTGCTTGGGAAAATTTAATGTTTACTGCCGAGCTTTACCATATGGAAAAGAGGCAAGCCAAGGAAAGAGCAAAAGAGCTCTTAAAAACTTTTGATCTTTTTGACCGCAAAAGTGATAAGGTTAAGGGTTTTTCCAAAGGAATGAAAAGGAGATTAACTATTGCCATGGGATTAATAAACAACCCCCGCTTATTATTTCTAGATGAGCCAACTACTGGGCTGGATGTGGAAAGCTCGCTTATTATAAAAGAAATAATCAATAATTTAAGCCAACAAAAAATTACTATCTTTTTAACTACACATAATATTGAAGAGGCTAGTAAGAGTTGTGATCGGGTAGCAATTATTAATCACGGCAAGATTGCTGCTATCAACACCCCGGAAAATCTAAAAAGGACAATTCAAAGCGTTCAATCGGTGGAGGTACTTTTCAACAGAGATGCCTCCCGAAATAAGATAAGTCTCTTGGGAGACCTCCCTTATATCAACCAAATTAAACAACTGGGTGAAAAATATAAACTGTTTACTAATAACCCCAAAAAAACATTATCTGCCCTTTGGGAATTCAGTCTTAAAAACAACCTGGAAATGGTTGAGATCAATACTTTTGGTCCCAATCTGGAAGAAGTATTTGTAAAACTAACCAAAGAAAAATGAACAAAGATATTATAAACAACCTAAAAGCAGCTTGGGCAATTACCAAAAAGGATATAAAAATCTACTATC
>CAZBPF010000136.1:0-1583 GCA_964493745.1 uncultured Gammaproteobacteria bacterium | reverse complement strand
TTTTTCGGATATTTACTATTATCGTTTCATAGTTAGTTCCGGGATATGCCATCCATGGTTTTTTGCAAGAAGATTTTGATTTTTTTTAGATAGATGCGGAAGACTGATTTATTGAATTACTGAATTGCTGAATTACTGATAAGATTGTTCGGGATTTAGGGTAGGAAATAAACATAATTTTGGATTCATTTGCCTGCAGAGATTCCCCGCTCTGTAACTAACGGGGCGGAGCTGTATTCCCGGAGGGAAAAAAAGGGAAAATAGTAAAGAGAAATGGGGGAGAGGAGCATTAATCGTTATTTGTTATACGTTAATCGGGAAGAATGGGACAGGCAGGCTTTTTGATTTATTCATTCAAGTCCCGGTTAAAGTCCAACGGACTTTTTACTGCCAGGCCGCCCTGATTGAGCACGTGCGTATAAATCATTGTAGTCTTTACGTCGTTGTGACCGAGAAGCTCCTGAACCGTCCGAATATCATAGCCATTTTGTAATATATGTGTGGCGAAGCTGTGTCGTAATACATGGCAGGATACTTGTTTTGTGATACCACTTTTAAAAGCGGCCTGTTTTACCCTCTTTTGCAAAATATCTTCAGAAATATGATGACGCCGTTTGATTCCGGAGCGGGGATCAACAGAAATTTTAGCTGCCGGGAAAAGATATTGCCATCCCAATTCTTTATCTGCATTGGGATACTTTTTTGACAAAGCATAAGGCAGATACACACGACCGTAACCATCACGCAAGTCCTGTTCATGCTGATTGATTACAATAGCTATCTGATTTTTGAGGCATTGATGTATTTTTTCCGGTAAAACGGTTAGGCGGTCTTTCTCACCTTTTCCCGAACGTACGACGATTTGATTTAAAGCAAAATCGATATCTTTTACACGCAGGCGCATACATTCCATGAGCCGCAAACCGGCGCCGTAAAGGATTTCAGCCATTAAACGGAAATTACCTTCCATTTTAGAAATCAACGTCATAACTTCTTCGGCTGATAAGACTACGGGCAAACGCTGTGGTTTTTTAGCCCAGGTGATATTATCCATTTTACCGAATGGCTGATTGAACACTTCTTTGTAAAGAAAATTAATTGCATTGAGCGCCTGATTTTGTGTTGAGGCGGATACTTTTTCATTTACGGCCAGATGGTTTAAAAACTGCTGTACTTCCGTGGCGGACATTTCTGAGGGATGTTTATAATTATGGAATTTGACATAGTATTTAACCCAATAGCTATAAGCGGACTCTGTACGGATACTGTAATGTTTTGTCCTGATTCTTTCTTTGAGTTGATCGAGAAGTTTTGGTTTAGGCATAAAGGACCTCCGACTTCAAAGGGTACATAAGTACACCTATTATAGCGTATTATTATAGAAATGTCAAGAAAATTGCAGCGGTAATTTGATTTATCAATATTAAACAATCGTTTAGCTTAATTTTATAATAAACAGTGTATTATAGAAAAAGAGAACGTAGTCTTAATGGCATAATACACCGCCACCGGCGGTAATAGCATCCAACAAAAATGCAGGTTAATTGTATAATTATTTAATAGTTATGGCCTCATATTAGTCT
>CAZBPF010000135.1:0-1590 GCA_964493745.1 uncultured Gammaproteobacteria bacterium | reverse complement strand
GGATAACCGCTGAAAGCATCTCAAGCGGGAAGCCCACCTCAAGATTAGGAATCGATGATCGATTTATCGATCTGAAGGCCTCCAGGAGACTACTGGTTATAGGTAGGAGGTGGAAGACCAGCAATGGTTTAAGCTGACCTATTCTTATCGGCCGATCTAGAATTAAAACTTTGTTTTAATCATGTACTCTATGTAGTACGTGGTATCCGGTGATGCACTGTATACTATGTCATCAAAACTTGTCGCTAGACAAGAAAACTCGAAGTACGAAGCACGAAATACGAAACAAATTTGAAATTCGAATATTTAATATTTAAACGTTTAGATATTAGTGTTTGAAAAATTAGATATTGTTTCGGGTTTCGATATTCGGAATTCGGATTTTCTTAAAATATACGAAAGGAGATTAACCTAATCAATGCCAAAAAAGAAAGATGTAAAGAAAAAAACAGAAGAGACGAAGTCTCAACCTCAGACAATGGAGGAGCTTCTGGCTCAGACAGATGAGGAAATAAGTGGATTAAAACGAAAAGAATACATTATCGGCACATTGGCCGATAAGCGAAAAAACACAATCTATTTTGATATTGGTGCTAAAACAGAAGGTATTGTCACCGGAAAAGAGCTTAAGCGTGTTCAAGATTTTGCTGATCAATTAGAAATCGGGGATGAAGTTGAAGTACAAGTTCGGGTTCCTGAAAATGATCGTGGTCAAACCTTACTATCACTTCGTAAAGCAGCGCTTGATCAGGCCTGGGAGTTTTTCCGTGAGAAAAAAGAAACCGGTGAGCCAATAGAGGTTTATGGTAAAGAAGAAAGTCACGGCGGACTGGTTGTTAAAGCGCCTCACGGACGTCTTGGTTTTATTCCCGGTTCTCAAATTGGCGAAAAATATGATCAAGATGCCCGAAATATGGTCGGCAAAGATATTAATGTTAAAGTTTTAGAAGTGAAGCGGGACCAAAACCGATTGGTTTTTTCGGAGCGTTTAGTTAGTGAGCCCGACATTGTTAAGGAAGAAAAAGAATTAATTGAAAGTATTGACGAGGGTGATAAATTTAAGGCGGAAATAGTCCGAGTTGAGCCGTTTGGCTTGTTTGTGGAAATTCAAAAAGACAGCACTACCCTGGAAGGACTGGTACATATCTCAGAAATTTCATGGGAAAAAGTTAATAACCTTAGAGAAAAATATGAAGTAGGAGATAAGGTAAAAGTAGTTTTGCTTAATAAAAAGGGTGACCGGCTTCAATTCTCTATTAAGCGGTTAAAGCCGGATCCCTGGGAAAAAATTAAAGAAAAATATCCAGAAGAAGAACAATTTAAAGGCGAAGTTGTACGGAAAGCTAGTTTTGGCGCCTTGGTTCAATTGGAGCCGGGTATTGAAGGCCTGATCCACATCAGCAAAATTCCGCCGGATGTTGATTTAGAAGTTGGCCAGGAAGTACAGTGTTATGTTGAGTCATTAGATAAAGAAGCCCGACGGCTTTCTCTCGGCCTCGTCCTCACCGGCGAAAAAATTCCAATCTATAAGTAATAAGTAATTTAAAAAGATTTTGTAGGAGCCCTTGCCTGCCGTGTACCGTACTTGTT
>CAZBPF010000134.1:0-1605 GCA_964493745.1 uncultured Gammaproteobacteria bacterium | reverse complement strand
CAGCCGGATGGAACCGAATTTCTTGGAAAATTTGAGGGTGATGATTATTCATTTGAACAGATTACAATCGATGGTTTTTCGTTTATGAAAAATACCAAAGACAATTATTATTATTATGTAGAGGGAATTAAAAACAATAAATATTTTACTTCAAATCAGTAACGTCCGGTTAGGTAATTGCAACGCTCAGATTATACAAAAAAATATGACATAACACAAAAAAACACTTGACATTACGTCAAAAATTTTGAAGTCGACTTTCATAACATTAATAAATATAAGGTGTTATGGAAATGCGACGTAAATTCAAAAAGTTTAAGCCTCGACAAAAATCTAAAACATTCAAAAGACTAATGGAACCGATCAAGGCTATCTTGTCCAAGGTACCACCATTAGTTTCACGAGGAGATCGACCTCTGCAAATGACATTTGAAGATCAACTCAATGCCCTCGTGTTTTATCATCTTGAAGAGCATGAATCAGGGACTCATCTTGTCCAGGTTCTTCAAGAAGATACATTTGCTCGGGAGCATATTGCCCCGAAAGATGGAATCAAAAAAAGTAGCTTTTTTGAGGCTATCAACAATCGCGGCCTCGAACAACTAGCTGTTGTTTTTAATGAACTTCAAGCCAAAGCTGCGACCACTATCCCAAAGCAATTTGAACATTTGGGGGAGCTTGTTGCCATCGACGGTTCTTTGATTGATGCTGTTCTTTCAATGACTTGGGCTGATTATAGAAACGGCTCTAAAAAGGCAAAAGTTCATCTCGGTTTTGATATTAATCGGTCCATTCCAACAAAACTATATCTCACAGGCGGTTTAGCCGGTGAACGACCATTTGTCGATCAAATACTCTCTTCTGACCAGTCCGGCGTTCTTGATCGGGGCTATCAATGCCATAAACGCTTTGACCAATGGCAGGAGGACGGTCGTCAATTTTTCTGCCGCATCAAAGCATCGACGAGAAAAATATGTCTTTATGCACATGACATAAAACCAGAAAGCATTGTTTTTTATGATGCTATAGTTTTATTGGGGACGCCGGGCACCAATCAAACAAAAAAGTCGATACGACTTGTCGGTTATAAAATCGGCAATGTAAAATACTGGATCGCGACAAATCGTTATGACCTCTCTGCAGAAGATGTTGCTCAGGCATACAAACTTCGTTGGGAAATTGAAAATTTCTTCGCTTGGTGGAAACGCCATCTCAAAGTCTATCATCTCATAGCTCGAAGTCAGTACGGACTTATGGTTCAAATTCTCGGCGGCCTCATTACATATTTGCTGCTGGCAATCTATTGTCATGAAAATTATAACGAAAAAGTTAACATCGAAAGAGTGCGAGAACTCCGTATTCAAATTCAAAATGAAGTGCGAGATTCCGACAAGAAAAATCGTAGAAAATCTCACGGAAAAAATCGACGAAATTACTTGCGTGCAAAAACCTAAGCGGACGTTACTGGGTCAGACCGGGATATTTTTGCGGGACAAACCCATTCTGGATGGTATGTTGTTCAAGGAACAAGCCAGGGTAATCAAATTTTTGCACACTCTTTCCTATCCTGAATAATTCATAAAAAAAGCTGTTGGCTCTCTTGAC
>CAZBPF010000133.1:0-1633 GCA_964493745.1 uncultured Gammaproteobacteria bacterium | reverse complement strand
AATAATGAAAAAAACTTGTCTTTTTTTAATTTTTTATATTTTGGTTTTTATTTTAAAATTTTTGTTTGGAAATGTTGATTTAGTATCTTCACAAGTTGATAGGTCGAGATGTATTGAAAATTTTCAAACGTACTATTCGCCGGTTGACAAGGCGTTTGGTTCATGTGTAGTGCATCAGCCGGGCTGGGACAGGTTTGTTATGTATCTTTCTATAAATAGTACGATAAAAAATAGCCAGCCGTCTAAATTATCGCCGGGGGATAGCCAAACCTACAACCAAAAATGTGACACTTGGTGGGCAGACAGAATTTGGTACACATGGCACTTTGGTGATGGAATAAAAGCAGGTGGTTGGGATAAAACGGATAGTCATGGAAATAAGCCGCCTATTTTAGCTTTGGATATTGGCGGTGAAGGAGAGTCGGCTTTAATTGGAGATCCGGACATTGTTTTTTGGCAGGGTATTTGGCATATGTATTATGAGGGTACTGATCAATGTGATGGTTCTGATAATCGGATTTTCCACGCTACTTCAGAAGGGTTATTTAAACCCTGGACTAAGCAGGGCCAAGTTGAAGGGCTTATTGGCAACTTAAAAGGTTCGGGTTTAAGTTGGCCGTCTACATATGTTGAAGATGGAAACCTTTATCTATATTATACTGACGGTTCTCTTCGCTTGTATGTTGCCAAAGCGGTTGACGGTTCGGGACATAAATTTGTAATGGCAAATAAGGGTAAACCGGTAATTTCGGAATTAGTCAATGAAGGGAGTGTTTCCAGATACAAAAACGGCTACCGTTTAATTTATGACCTTTTTCAAAGAAAGGCGGTTAAAGTTAGTCAATCGGTAAACAAATTTTCCTTTTTACCGGGTAAAGAGATTTTGTTGCCCAGCGACAGCGGTTGGAATGGGGCTAAAGTAGGCTTGCCGTTCTATTTTGATAAAGCAAGATTTGGTGGTGAACATTCAAGGATTTATTATACCGGTCAGAATGAAACTCCTAATATAGGTGTTTGTATTTTACCTAAGGAGGGTGATTTAAATTATGATGATCAAGTTAACGTGGTTGATGTTAAGCCCCTTCTATCACTTTACAGGGATTTGAGCTTTGAAACAGACTTAAATGGCGATGGTTTAGCCAACGGAATTGACTTTGGAGAAATGTTATTATTAATAGAGTAATTAAGATAATGAAAATAAAGTTTAATAATCTTGAAATTATTGCCTTTTTTTTAATAGTTGGCGTAAGTTTGTTTGCCGCCTCTATACTTGTTAAAAAAAATCAAAATATTACTAAAAAGGCCTCCAGCGGTCAGGGTAGTTTAAGTTTACCAACACAGCGGATTGTTGAAGTAGATGATGAGTTTAATCTGCCGGTGATGTTGGATACCGGCGGTGAGTCGGTTATTGCCGTTGATGTAGTAATTAATTTTAATAAAAGTCATTTAGAGTTGATTGATATCATACCGCATCCTAAAACAGGCAGTTTGGAAATCTTTATGCCCTTAAATAATAACGGTGATTTTCAGAATAGCAATGTTGTAAACAAAGCTAACTCTGAAGGTGAAATAGTTTTTGGCGCGGCGGCATTTAGGTGGAGTGAAGAAAGAGTATTGGGAGGTTTTAACGGTT
>CAZBPF010000132.1:0-1636 GCA_964493745.1 uncultured Gammaproteobacteria bacterium | reverse complement strand
TAAAGGGTCAATAAATTTTTTCGAAAAAATCTTCGAAAATTATTTTTTAGAAAAATTGATTCACAGAAAATTTTTTTTTAACTTACCGAGATTGAATTCCGATCGAATACTGTTTGCTTCTCTATCTGGTATTGAATATATTAAAATTTTTCAACACTTTTCATTTAAATCCAGAGTAAAAGCAATATACCAATTTGATTCATGGACTCATGATAATGCTCTCAATGAAAATGCCTTCCGATCATTTAAAATCAACCTTTCATTTCTTTCTATCAAAAAAGCGGCAGAATATTTTAACTCTCGGGGAATTCCTAATTTTATAGCCTATTGGGTGCCTGAAGCCATCAATAGCAAAAATTTTTCATGGTCCGAACTGGCGGAAAGAAAAATTGATATTCTGCAATATGGAAGGCGATGGGAATGGGTTCATAAAAAACTTTTCCCTTTTTGCAATCGTCATAATATCAATTACCAATATCCGGCCGCAGACAAAAGGATATCTCCCCAGTTTAAAAACAGAAAAGAATTGGCTCATGCACTGTCGAGAACGAAAATTGCCATATGTGTTCCGAGAACGATTACTCATCCAGAGAATTTTGACCTGGATACAGTGACAACGAGATACTTCGAATGTATGGCTTCAAAATGTCTTGTGTTAGGCCGCGCTCCCAAAGATCTTATTGAGCTTTTTGGCTACAACCCTGTCGTCGAAGTCGATTGTAATGATATTTGTAGACAAGTTAAATATTTGATTACCAATTATCATAAATATTCAGATATGATAGAAAGAAATTATGATGAAATTTTGAGAAAACACCAATGGAAACACCGAATAAACGAAATGAAAAGAATTATTTATGAAGCATATTCCTGCCCACTGTAAAATGCAATTTTTAAAGCCTGTTTCATTTGTTGGGAAGACTTCCGAACTTTGTCAATGATGCTTTCTGCGGGAATAAGCATTCAATCCATAGATAAACGTAATTTTGCTTCTTTGCCAAAAAAAGCACACTTTTTTTGGGGTTAGAGTGCCTTTTTTATGGTTTCCAGCAGGGAAGTGAATCGCGCGTTGCCTAAACGGCAGGATGTTGTCGATTTCATAAAATAATGAAAATATTTTTAAGCGGATATCATAATCCACATTTTCAGACGATCACAGAATACATTGAAAGAGGAATCCGTGCTGCCGGGCACAAAGTGATTTCATTTGAAGACCGGCGCCACCTAATACCTAAAAGGCTGCGGCGACGAATAGGAATTTTGTCGAAAATGGATCTATTGTGGATGAATTCGAACCTGCTAAGAGCCGTTCGGAAAATCCAACCTGATCTTGTTATATTTTCTGGTGGGCGACGGATTATGCCAAAGACTGTTGAGATCATTAAAGCACATCATTCGCCAACCGTTTTATGGACTACCGATCCACCAAAAAATTTCGAAAAGATCATCAGGATCGCTCGCCAGGTCGATTATGTTTTCTGCCAAGGGACAGAGGCGTTGAGACTGCTTGCTGAAAACGGCGCGCCCGGTGCAAGATGGCTTCCCATGGCATGTGATCCAACAATCCATGATACATCTGGCGAGTGGCACAGATGTGAAGGCCAGCACCAAGGGCATGACGTTGTTTTCATAGGCT
>CAZBPF010000131.1:0-1667 GCA_964493745.1 uncultured Gammaproteobacteria bacterium | reverse complement strand
CTCCATGAACATGAATATTGGTCACTGATTGTTACTTGTCGTTCACCTCGACTACATCTTTCACATTGTTCAATAATCAAATGAATAGCTTTTGACTCATTTGGATGATAATCCTGACGTGATTTTAAATTATCAATTTGAGCTCTATTACCGGCGCCGTGCCGACACACTCGACACCCCAAATCAACCAACTCGGCAAAATAAGGATCAAATTCAATTACATGAGCGTTTTCTTTTTTCATATCAAACATCTCCTCTAAATTGGGCCGCAGGTAATTCCGCTATTTTTGAGGCAGGAGCCAGTTGGAGTTCATTGAGGAATAAGTTCATTAAGTGTCCGTATCATAACTATAATATTAAAATTTGTCAAGATTTTATATCCTAATAACTTTCCAAACAGGAATAAGAGTATAAAAATCAAATACCTACAGATCAAAACCGTACAAAAAAAGTGGTTGATTTAATCAAGGTTATAAGGTTTGGTTGTTTTCTTTTTCAATATTGCCGGCTGTGTCTTCGGCATAAAAAATAATTGTATTTTCACCGGCCGGTAAATCATCTGCAATTGACGCCTGATTACCCCAAACAACTTTTTCTTGACCATCATTTACCGAATAAAAAATCCTTAATACTCCGGAGCCGAATCCATCGTCAGCGCTTAAAATATAATCTTCGGATAAATCAGACACCGGCGAACTTGTGTCAACAAAAACAGTTTCAAAATTGATTTCAAAATCTTTGTCCTCTTGATTGCCGGTTTTATCAAAAGCCAAAACTTGAAAGTCGTAAAATCCGCCGCCGTCCGGTGGGCTAAACTGAAAACTGCCTGATGTGCCGGATGAATCGGTATTATAAATCTGCCAATCATTTTGATTATGAGAGTACCAAAGTTCAACATAATCTATTCCGGTTCCTACATCACCGGCAGAATAATCAATGCTAAAATCGGATAAGTTAGTTATTTCTCCTAATTCTCCACTGCCGTATAGACCGGTTATTTCTGATTCCGGTAAAACCCAATCCTTGGTCGATAGTTTTAATCCGCCAACTGTAACAGTATCCTTGTAAACCGCATAAACGGCAGTCGGTAAAATCAAAACCGACCCCAAGGATAGAATAATAATTAACAAAGGAGTGTTTGTATTTTGATTTTCAATATCTTTAACAAAATTTATAATATTTAAAATTTGTTTAATAACAATAAATAAAGCCGGCAAAACAATTAATAAAATAAACCCAACCGGCTGTTGAACAAATTGCGCAGCGTGACCTAAATAAGGAATACTGAACAAATATTTTCCCTGAATGTTTTCCGGCTCAACCTGCCACTCGTCAACGTCATTATTATTGTCGCCTTTTGTTAGAAAAAAATTCTCATCCAGGTTAATTTTTTCAATCCGATGAGTAATTGTTCTGGTTGGATCTTGCGGAGACTGGAAAACAATTATTTCTCCTTCGGATAAATTTCCCACCGGAGTTGGAACCGCAAAAATCAACGAGCCGGTTTTTATTTTCGGCTCCATCGAACCGGTCGCCACTACATAAGATTTAGGAACATTTTTAAAAGGCAGTAGTGGTGATACAACTATGAAAGCCAATAATACCAAACCAATAAAAACCACTAATTCTAGTATTTTCAATATCTTTTTCACCTTAGTGATATATAC
>CAZBPF010000130.1:0-1671 GCA_964493745.1 uncultured Gammaproteobacteria bacterium | reverse complement strand
TTCACGTTTAAACCTAATTAACCTTCAAGGTTGTTTAGGTTTGAACCTTGGGAATACATGAATAAATTAATTGATATAATAAAAAATAATGAAATTTACAAAAAAAATTAAGCAAGAAGCCCGAAAATATTTTCAAGAATTAAATAAGAATGATTTTTCTCACAATTTCAGTCATGTAGAGAGAGTAACTCAGTTAGCAAAGCAAATAGGCAAAAAGGAAGGAGCAGACCTAGAAGTTTTAGAAGCAGCTAGTTTATTGCATGATATTGCCAGAGTGAAAGAAGACAGAGGTGAAGTTGTAGACCATGCTCAGGAGGGAGCTAGGATGGCCGCTGAAATACTCAAAAAAATTGACTTTCCCCAACAAAAAATTGATCAAGTTTGCCATTGTATTTTAGTTCACCGCTGGAACAAGAATGGTCAACCACAGACAATTGAAGCAGAGATTTTACAAGACGCTGACCGACTAGACGCTTTAGGGGCGGTAGATATCTCGCGTGTGTTTGCCAGTGCTTTGCAGTCAGAAAAATACGGGTGTCCAATTTATGTTGACCAACCTTATAAAAGCAAAGATGACCGGAATCTCTCGGCTATTCACTATATTATTTACAAACTTAACGAACCTAAAAGATTACCAGAAAATTTCAATACCAAAACTGGCCGCAAAATAGCCCAAGAAAGAGCAGACTTTCTTGAACGGTATGTTAACCGGTTTATAAAAGAATGGCGCGGAGGTCTTTGACTTCGTGATACAATTGGCCTATGTCATGGTTTTGGTTTGCTTTTTTAACTTCTTTATTATGGGCACTTGGCGGTGTTCTAATTAAACCGGCATATAAGTATTTTTCCGAAGGCCAAATTTATGCCTTTAACGGCATAAGTTTTTTTTCTATTTGGGTTATCTATGCCCTAATGACCAGTACCCCGGTAATTTTTCCAGGCAATTACCAATTGTTTTTACCTCTTTTATCTCCACTTTCATTTTTATTTTTCGTATACTCGCTAAAAAAAGCAAAACCAAGTGTTGTTTCAGCCCTAATAGCCGTTTCTCCCCTAGTTACTACTACTTTGTCAATAATTTTCCTTGGTGAATCAATAAGCTTAATTCAACTCAGTATAATAATTTTGTTAGTAGGAGTTTTAATTAGATTAGGATTTACAGAATATAAGGTTAATGATAAAGAAGAATGGAAAGGGTTTTTGTTAGGACTAGTCTGTTCAATTGCTTTTGGTGTAAGCAATACTGTTAACAAATTTGCCGTAAATCAAATCGGTCCAGTTTCATTTTCAGTAATAAACGGTACATACATGATTTTAATTAGTTTAATTTGGTTAATCTTGACTCAAAAAATAAATATCAAAAACTGGCACGGATTGGCTAGTATAATTGGTAGGCGAGGGCTAATTGGTAGTTTAATTTATGGATTGGGTGGCTTTTTTTTCTTTTTAGGATTAAGAACAGGAACAGCTTCATTAGTAACCTCAGTTACCAATCTCAATGTTCCCTTTACAATGATTTTTGCCGGATTAATATTAAAAGAAGCAACGACTAAAGTTCAAAAAAAATTAATTTTTCTAACTTTTCTATTAACAACCGGGTTAATTTTACTTTAACTGCGGTGGAAGCGTTTGTTAAGGTTGGCTAGTGAAATTTTGATATATGTCGGGCGG
>CAZBPF010000129.1:0-1672 GCA_964493745.1 uncultured Gammaproteobacteria bacterium | reverse complement strand
CCGTCAAAAGATAAAGATACTAAGAAAATGGTTGAGATAGCGAATATAAAAGAAGGGGATAAGGTTTTAGATTTAGGATCAGGAGACGGCAGAATTTTAATTGAAGCTGCCAAAGCTGGAGCAACTGGAGTCGGATATGAAATTGACCCAATTTTGGTTTTCGAAAGCCGGAGAAAAATAAAAAATGCCGGAGTTGAAGATAAAGTTAAAATAAAACTAAAAAATATGTGGCAGGCGGATTTTAATCAGGCAGACGTCATTTTTGTTTATTTATTCCCAAAGTTTCTAGGAAAACTAAACAAGGTACTGGAAGAAAATCTTGATCATCCGGTAACAGTCATTTCCAACGACTACCAAATTCCAAACAAAGAACCGGCTAAAAAAGAAAAAAATATCTATTTGTATAAGTTTTAGCTTTTAATTCCTCGCCGACTTTTAATTCGTGCTCGACAACGTCTTTCCTTTTCAAGAGAGGTTGAGTTTTTCGGTTTTGTTTGCTCTTTTTTTACCCTTTTTAAACAATCAGGTCTATTTTCCGTCTGTCTTTCTTTCATAACATTATAATAACATTACGCGGTTATACTTTGTCAAGAGGCAATTTAATAACTAATATGATATATTTAGTTAGTGGCTAAAAAGAAACAAAAAAAATTACCGGTTTATGAAGACGATTTAATTAAAAAAGAAACGGCTTGATAAAATGGAAATTTCTTCCCCAGAAAGATCAGAAAAAACCAATTCAACCAACTGGATAAGGAAGGACATTGACTATCAACCTCAACAGGTAGAAACAATAATTAATCCCGACCACCCCTTAGAAGTTAACTTCGATCCGGAAAAAATTGTTATTGAACCATTACCTGACCACTTTTATAACCGGTATCAGTTATTAAGAAAAACTGTTAATGAGGGTATAGATGAAATGGCTAAATTAATTGATAAAGACGGTAATCCTGAAATGATATTAGACAGTCTTAAAAAAATTGATACGGTTACTGAATCTTGGGGAGAATACACCAAATCGCCAAAACAAAAAGATCTAAGCAGTGCGATCCGTCATGATATAAACAATAGAGTTGGAAAAATAATTACCAGCATCCAAGGAACAGTTTTTGATCCTGAAGTTAAAGACGCCTACCTTGACATAGCAAAAACCGAAAGTAAAGATGTTAAACCAGCGACAGAAAGTTGGGCAAGGGTTCTTAACGTTTTAAGGGGGGAAGAAGCTGAATCAACCAGTGTTGATGATGATCTAAAGTTAATTAAGGAAATAAATAATCTGATAATCCCTAACCAGGAAAGTAGACAAGCATTAGAACAAATTAATGTTCCCGGTGGTTTCTTACCGGTTATTGTCCTTAATCTAAAATCAAACTCTGATTTAGTTGCTAAAGAAAGAGGGCTTTTTCCAAGCTTAAAGTGTTCAATCGGAGTAATTGAAGAAGACAATCAGCTGAATTTAATCTTTAGAGCTTGGGACAAAGCAGGAGGATTTGACAAAGAAATGTTTGATAACGGTCGACTTAAAGTTGGAGAATCAAAGCGCCAAGGGGGAACAGGGGTTGGTCTGCAAACAGTGGATAGTTTTTTAGAAGCAATGAACGGTACGGCAGTTGTCGGCAATTGGTCCGACCCGGATACCGGCAAAACCCAAGGAGCATATTTTGAATTC
>CAZBPF010000128.1:0-1685 GCA_964493745.1 uncultured Gammaproteobacteria bacterium | reverse complement strand
GCTGGTTACTACCGGTGTTTCTAAACTAAATGCTTCTAAAATCGGCAGACCGAAACCTTCGTATAAAGACGGATAAACAAAAACAGCTGCCTCTTTTATTAAAGCCAGTAATTCTTTTCTGTCTAAAAACCCGGTGGTTATTACTCCATCCGGCAAATTTTCTTCCGGCTTATACCTCCCGGCAATAACAAGATTAGTAGTTGGTAGCTGGTAGCTGGTAGCTAGTAGTTGAAACGCTTTAATCAGTTTTTCAATGTTTTTTCTCGGCGCCTGCGACCCGATTGCCATAATATACGGCTTTTTAATTTTGTATTTATTCTTTATTTTTGAAAATTGAAAATTCGAAAATTGAAAATTATCAACATCGGTCGGTATTCCTTCATAAATAACCATAATTTTTTCCTGCGGGATATCTAGGAGCTGAACAATTTCTTTTTTGGTTGCTTCGGAAACGGCAATAACGGCGTCGGCTTCTTTTTCCACCCAGTTTAATCTCCTTTTTTGTGCCGCTAAAACCTTCGGGTGAACAGTCTCCGGCCAGCGCAAAAAAGACAAGTCGTGAACTGTGGTTACCAATTTTGCGTTTTTTGCCGGCGGTTGTGTCCAATCCGAACAATGAAAAAGGTCAATGTCACCAACAAAAGTTTCAATCGGGATTCGGTGAAATTTATTCCAAAGAATATCGAGCAGAGTCGGCGGTATCTTAGTAGTCTTAAAATTTGGTCCCTTGTTCTTTAGGTCTAATTTCCAGCTGTTAATATTTTGCCTTAAAGAAGAAAAGAACAACGTATATTCACTCTCTTGGTCAATTTTTAGAAGATTTTCAACTAAATTTTGGGTATAAATACTCACCCCGGTGCCGTAAATAATTGGTGAAACGTCAATCCCGACTTCCATCGCTTATCTTTTCACTATTTCTAATATCACTAGCATAAACCCCAAACTTGGTTCCTTCAGGTAAGGTATAAAAATTACCGCCGTATTTAAAATAAGTAAATTTCTCCTGAGCAATACATTGAGTTTGATTTTTTTTTCGAGTGGCTAAAATATTAACGTTTACGTCTTCCTCAACCCGGCCGCGCCCATGATTCGCCGGCCAGATTGTACTCCCCTCGTTTACAACGCCAGTTCCTTTAACCTCAGGTTCGATTTGTATTTTTTCTGGAAATGGCCTTTGTTTAACCCTTGCCCAGTATGTTTTTAATTCCTTAGTTTCTTTCATTTTCCCAAATTTCAATACCTACTTTCCTAAAACTTTCTCCTTCCTTTAGCTTCAGGCCTTCTGCCTTCAGCTCTTGTTTTATTTTACCCTCCGGATCAAAAATAGGCAAGCCGTAACTTACCAAATACACTTTACCATTAACACTACAATCATTCGAATCATTATAGTGTTTGTAGTTACAAATTTGGCCGTTGTAATAGTAGTCCAAAGGAATTTGTACTTGGCTAAGAACATAAACCGGCGGTCTTCCTTCCTGATCCAGCCAGTTTGCCAGGCCTTTCCAGTTTTCACGGTGAAAGCCGGGATTAAACAAATAAATTCCGGTGAAAATCAAATTAATAATTACCAGCCCGTATTTAATTTTATCGGTGACCGGACTTAAACCGATAAGTAAATACAAGAAAGGCAGGCAGAAGATAAATCGGAAGTAGCTGAATACCGGCAGCCAAAAACTGATTAAAAA
>CAZBPF010000127.1:0-1686 GCA_964493745.1 uncultured Gammaproteobacteria bacterium | reverse complement strand
TAGGGGAAGAAACAGTTTTAGCCCAAATAGTTAAGGTTGTTGAAGTAGCCCTCGCTTCGAAACCCCCAATTCAAAAGTTAGCAGATAAAATTTCTCTATATTTTGTTCCCACGGTGATTGGGTTAGCAACAATTGCTGGTGTTGGCTGGTTAATTTATGGTCAGTCGCTGGCCTTTAGTTTAACTGTTTTTATCTCAGTTTTAGTGATTGCCTGTCCCTGTGCTTTGGGTTTGGCTACTCCGGCGGCGGTAATGGTTAGTACTGGAATTGC
Source organism: uncultured Gammaproteobacteria bacterium (assembly GCA_964493745.1). GTDB lineage: Bacteria > Patescibacteriota > Microgenomatia > UBA12405 > JAHJSD01 > CAYSLZ01. The sequence continues at coordinate 1,415 of CAZBPF010000127.1, read as the reverse complement.
CGCACAATCTGGAATATTAATTAAAAGCAGCCGGGCTTTAGAAATCGCCAAAGAAGTATCAATAATAGTATTTGATAAAACTGGAACTTTGACCCAGGGCAAACCAGTTGTGACGGATATTTGGCCCGATAGTTCCTGTGAGAAGATATTACAGTTAACTGCATCAGTGGAAAAAAATTCCGAACATCCTTTGGCACAAGCGGTTATTAATCGGGCCAAAAAGAAAAATCTAGAACTCTTCCCGGTAGCTGATTTTGAAGCTTTTCCGGGTAAAGGTGTTGTTGGACAAATAGACAATAGAAAAATCTTTATTGGCTCTCCGAAATTCATTTTAGAGAAAGGGTTTGAACTTCAAAAATGGCAAGAGAAAATTAGAAGGTTAGAAAACGCAGGGAAAACTGTAATGGTTTTGGCCCAGGACAATCAAGTTTTTGGCCTTTTGGCAGTTGCTGATACGCTTAGAAATTATTCAAAACAGGCAGTTGAGCAGCTTCAAAAAATGGGTAAAACAGTGTTAATGATTAGTGGGGATAATCAACGTGTAGCAAATGCAATTGCGAATAAACTAGGGACCCCTCAAGTTTTAGCTGATGTTTTGCCCGAGGATAAAGCCCAAAAAATAAAAGAATTACAGCAAAATTTGGAAGCCGAAAGCTCCCGCCCCAAACGAGTCGCTATGGTTGGTGATGGAATTAATGATGCACCTGCTTTGGCTCAAGCAGATTTGGGAATTACTTTAAGCTCAGGTACAGATGTTGCCATGGAAACAGGAGAGATAATTTTAATAAAGGATGATTTACGTGATGTTATTAAGGCATTAAAGATTAGTAAATTCACTTTGAAGAAGATCAAGCAAAATCTTTTCTGGGCCTTCTTCTACAATGTTATCAGTATACCGGTTGCTGCTGGGGCTTTATACCCTTTTACTGGAGAGCTGTTAAGTCCTGCAATAGCCGCTGGTGCAATGGCATTTTCCTCAGTTAGTGTAGTTTCAAATTCGCTTTTAATGAAAAGAAAGCGCTTTTAGTTTCTAAGGTTCGGATAGCATTCACCAGGGGGAAGCCAACTGGAACAAATTTTCTTTTATTCCTAAGGTGTAGGTAGTAAAACACCTTAAAGGTGGTAACGCTGGTAACATTGTTGGTGCTTCAAGTGGTCTGGCTCAAAAACTTAATGATGGGTATGGAAAAAAACTTTTAGTACTGCTCGAAAAAAAAATAAAAAAACTTGGAATAGAGTTTATTTGGACTTGGACAGCAGAATACGAGGCCGAGTCATTTTACATAAAACAAGGTTATGAAGAGTTTGTAAGATTTGAAGATTTTTATGTGTCTGGCCACGCAAGAGTTGGTTTGATAAAAGAACTATAAAGTAACAGACTAGTTTAAACTCTAGATTCGCCCCAGGTGTATGCA
>CAZBPF010000126.1:0-1693 GCA_964493745.1 uncultured Gammaproteobacteria bacterium | reverse complement strand
TAGTAACCGGAGGGGCCGGGTTTGTTGGCTCCAATTTTATACATTACTGGCTAGAGCAATATACAGGTAGTGAGATTACGAATTTGGATAAGTTGACAAGAACTAATCTAATTGGTAGTATTTAGCTAAATAACGCTAATTAATTAGCGGTATTTTGATTAATAAAGCCTATGATTATCAAAAGGGCTGTTTCAGAAAAGTTAAAACAACAGTTGGAAGCCGGAAAAGTGCTAGTTCTTTACGGTCCACGGAGGGTTGGTAAAACTTTTATCTTAGAAAATCTTGCTGAGGAGTGGGAGAATAGTGAAACAATTAAGTACTTGAATGGTGATCGTTCTGTTGTTCAAGATGGTCTTTCGGGAAAGAATGCTAATAAATTGATTAACTTTATTGGTAAAGATATTACTTTACTTATAATTGACGAGGCGCAGTACGTGCCGAATGTGGGGTTGAATTTGAAAATATTGGTTGATGAATTTCCGGAGCTAAAAATAATTGCCAGTGGTTCTGCCTCTTTTGATTTGGCACAGAAGGTTGGAGAACCTTTAACTGGTAGGAAAAAAACAATACTTCTCTACCCTGTTTCGGTACAAGAATTAATTGAGACAAAGGACCGAGTTTTTTATCGAGAGGTGTTCGAGCAGCATTTGATTTACGGCGGTTATCCGGAGCTTTTTCGAAAAAATTCATCGAGCGAAAAGCGTGATTATCTTCTGGAACTTATAGATTCTTATCTTTTTAAGGATATATTAAGTTTGCAAGATATTAGGAATTCACGAAAGCTTAATGATCTTTTAACTCTACTTGCTTTTCAGATTGGGAACGAAGTATCGTTGAGCGAGCTTGGTAACAAACTTGATTTGCATAAGGATACTGTTGCGCGTTATTTAGACTTGCTCGAAAAATCGTTCGTTCTTGTAAATGTCCGTGGTTTTTCTAGAAATTTGCGAAAAGAGGTTTATAAGAATTCTCGTTGGTATTTTTGGGACAACGGTATTCGCAATGCAGTTATTAATAATTTTAATTTGTTGAATAAGCGCGATGATGTGGGAATGCTTTGGGAAAATTATGTGGTTACCGAAAGGTTAAAAAAGCAAGAGTATGCGGCTATCCATTCTAACAATTATTTTTGGCGGACGTACGACCAAAAGGAAATTGATTGGGTAGAGGAAAGACAGGGGAATTTATTTGGTTATGAGGTTAAATGGTCTCCAGGATCTGGAGTTAAACCCCCTAAGGATTGGTCGCAAGCCTACCCAGACGCGGAGTTTGAAGTTATTCATCGGGATAACTTTATCGACTTTGTGCTTTAAGGTTTTATTTGGAACTTAGAATTTTGAATTTGTTTTCTCTTGTATGCTTGTATGCTTGTATGATTATATGTTTGAATGATTGTATGTTTCTATGCTTGTATGTTTGAATGTTTAAATGATTAGATGAAAATCTTCGTCACCGGAGGGGCCGGGTATGTCGGCTCCTTCGCCACAAAAAAATTAGTAGAAGAAGGCCACGATGTGGTTATTTTTGATCACTTGGGCCAAGGCCACCGCGAGGTTGCGGAGATGCTGGATGTTCCGTTAATTGAAGGTGAACTTCGTAACAAGAGGGAAATTGAGGAAGCGCTTGACCCCTCTTTTGACGCAGTGATGCATTTTGCCGCCTTTACTGCTGTGGGTCCTTCAATGCGCGAGCC
>CAZBPF010000125.1:0-1720 GCA_964493745.1 uncultured Gammaproteobacteria bacterium | reverse complement strand
AGAAGTTTTGGGGATGATGTATTATAATTAGTAAGAATTGCAAAAGTGTTTCACCTCCGAGGAGTCAATTCTGACACCTCGCAGGAAAAAAATAAACATGACAGATAAAATTGATGTTGACCATTTAGCCGAGCTTTCTAAGCTGTCGGTAAGTGAGAAGGAAAAAGAAAAACTCGGGGATCAGCTGGAAAAAACAGTTGATTATATTGAGGTTCTTGATGAACTGAAGACTGAAAATACTGAACCTTCTTTCCAGGTAACCGGCCAAACTAATGTCTCCAGAAAAGATGCCCCAGAGGAGACCTTGAATCAGAAAGAAGCTTTAGCCAATGCTCCAAAGAAACTAAATGGTTATTTTGTTGTTCCTAAAATAAAATGGGGCAACTAGTAATTAGTAACTAGTAACTGGAAGATAGGGATAATATATGAAAAAACTAAATCAATTGACAATAACTGAAGCGAGGAGGGGACTAGAAAACGGAGATTTTTCGGTGACGGATTTGGTTGAGGCCTGTTTAAAAAAGATAGAAGAAACTAATGGTGAATTGAATAGTTTTTTAACTGTATGCAAAGAAGAATCCCTCGCCCAAGCCAAAGAACTAGATAAAATATTAACTAATCAGCCATCAGCCATTAGCAATCAGCCGTTATTCGGTATTCCCATTGGGGTGAAAGATAATTTTTGCACCAAGGGAGTACGGACATCAGCCGGCTCCAAGGTTTTGGATGATTTTGTTCCTCCTTACGACGCAGAAGTTGTTTCCAAGTTAAAAAAAGCCGGCGCAATTATTATCGGTAAAACAAATATGGACGCCTGGGCACACGGTTCTTCAACTGAAACTTCCGCTTACGGCACGGTGAAAAATCCGCATAACACTAAACATTCACCGGGCGGGTCTTCAGGCGGTAGTGCAGCTGCCGTAGCGGCTGACCAGGTTATTGCCGCAATTGGGTCGGAAACTGCCGGCTCAATTAGACAACCGGCGGCCTGGTGCGGAGTGGTCGGTTTTAAGCCGACTTATGGGCGGGTAAGCCGGTGGGGATTAATTGCTATGGCCTCGTCTACTGATTCACCCGGACCGCTTACCAAAACAGTGAGAGACGCGGCGATTATGCTTAAAGTTTTAGCCGGTAAGGACACGAAGGACGCTACCAGTTCAAATGAAAAAGTTAAAAATTACACTGAACTTAATATATCTCCTGAAGAAATTACCCTGGGAATTCCCAAAGAGTATTTTCTGGATGAAATGGACAACACGGTCAAAAAAATTATTCTTAATAAAATCGATAAACTTAAAAAAATTGGTTTTAAAATAAAAGAAATTTCACTTCTTGATCCCAAATATTCAATTGCGGTTTATACCATTGTCCAACGGGCGGAAGTTTCGTCTAACCTGGCTAGATATGACGGTATTCGCTACGGCAACGACCGAACGCATTTCGGTGAAGAAGCCAAACGTAGGGTTATGCTTGGAACTCATGTTTTGTCTTCCGGTTATTATGACGAGTATTATTCCAAGGGACAAAAAGTACGGACTTTAATTAAAAAGGATTTGGATAAAGCGTTTGAAGCGGTTGACGCAATTATTGCGCCGACTTCACCGACACCGGCGCTTAAAATTGGTGAAAGTGAGAAAAGCCCAATGTTTGGTGAAATGCAGGATGTACTTGTTGAAGCCAGCAGTTTAGCCGGTTTACCGGGAATCAGTTTAAATGCCGG
>CAZBPF010000124.1:0-1745 GCA_964493745.1 uncultured Gammaproteobacteria bacterium | reverse complement strand
ATGGACTGCAAATAGACAAATTTATAAAATTTGGCTTGATGATTTTATTGGCATTAATTACCGCCAGCATCGCTATTTTCAAATTCCATCAAGAAACTACCAAAGAGTGGCTAAAAGAAACTTGGTCTTTTACCAAAATGCTTTTGCCAATTCTGTTTATCGGCGTGTTTGTGGCCGGTTTTATTATGCCTTTCTTGCCACAAGAGTTGATTGAAAAAATAGTCGGCTCAAATTCAATCACGGGCAACTTGGTGGCTTCCGTGTTCGGGGCGTTTATGTATTTTTCCACATTGACGGAAATTCCTATCTTGCAGGCCTTAATTGCCAAGGGCATGAGCCAGGGCCCGGCTTTGGCCCTACTTCTGGCCGGACCGTCTTTGAGTTTGCCGAATATGCTGGTAGTGAGAAAAGTTTTAGGCAACAGAAAAACAGCAGTTTATGTTTTACTGGTTGTGTTCTATTCAACCATTGCCGGTTTAATTTTCGGCAGCTTAATCTAAAAGAAAAATTATGAGCAAAAAATTATTATTTTTTCTATTAATTATCGGCGTTATCTTTTTAGCCGGTTACGCTTTAAAAATTTCAAATCAGAAAACAGATAATAATCAAGCAACGACAAAAACTTCAGTTGATACTTCAGATCAAGTATCCAAAACAAAGACCGCGGCCGACAAAATCGAAGTAGTCCACTTTCACGGCACTCACCAATGTTGGTCATGCATTACGGTGGGTGAATACGCTTTAAAAACAATCAAAGAAAAATTCCCGAAAGAATACGAAAACGGCACAATTGTCTTTAAGGACATTAACGGCGAATTGGCAGAGAACAGGGATATAGTTATGAAATATCAAGCCAGAGGATCATCGCTTTTTGTTAACGCCATCACCGACGGGAAAGATAAAATAGAAGAAGATGTAACGGTCTGGCGTTTAGTTAACAACGAAAGCCAGTTTATCAATTATTTTGAAAACAAATTAAAGAAACTTTTAGGCAAGTAGTGTGATGGATTTTATCAATGTTTTAATAGACAATTACAACATTCCTCTTTTAACCGCCTTTTCGCTGGGTATTTTAACATCCATCAGTCCTTGTCCTTTAGCCACCAATATTACCGCCATCGCCTATATTTCCAAAGAAATTAAGACCGTTAAAAATACCTTGCTCAATGGCTTGTTTTACACTTTTGGGCGAGGAATCAGTTATACTCTCTTGGCCACTTTAATTTATTTCGGTTTTTCCTCTTTTCAAATATCCAGAATTTTTCAGGGCTGGGGAGATAAGGTCTTGGGACCGGTTTTGATTGTTATCGGATTGGTAATGTTCGGGGTAATAAAAATTAAAATCGGCGGGCATAACCAAAAAATTGAAAGACTAAAAGAATGGCTGGCTGGCAAAGGATATATTGGTTCATTGCTTTTAGGCGTAATGTTTGCTTTGGCTTTTTGTCCTTACAGCGGAGTTTTGTTTTTCGGTGCCCTTATTCCCTTGGTTCTAAAATCATCAGAAAGTTTAATTTTGCCTCCTATTTTCGCTCTGGGCACAGGATTGCCGGTCATTATCTTTTCGTTTCTCATCGCTTTTTCAATGCAAAAAGTCAGCAAGGCTTTCCAGATAGTTCAGAAAGTTGAAAAAGTAATGAGATATACGGTCGCCTCAATATTTTTAATTACAGGAGTTTATTATCTGCAGTATTTGGTTAAATATTTGATTCAATTATAGTCAGCAATGCTTTTTTCTGTCGCTT
>CAZBPF010000123.1:0-1749 GCA_964493745.1 uncultured Gammaproteobacteria bacterium | reverse complement strand
TGCCGGCTTTTCACGCCAAACCCACCCCGGCCTATTCAGATAAGGTTTTTATAAGAACTTCCATAATCGTGGAGAAGCTGAATTGACAGAAACATATTGATTAAGAATTAAATCAATCAAATTTAGGGCTGTATTTCAGTAAACCTGGAAGTTATTTCGTCAAATGAATCAACCCCGGTATTATTAAGAAAGGTAATGTATTTTCCCCCGGCTTGTTTGACAGTTATTTCTGACATTCGGGTTGCATATTCTTCTTGGTATTCGGCTTCGGTATCCCAAACTTCAACCGGAATATCATAGGCCTGTCCTCCTTGGTGGAGTAAAACTACTCCGTTTGGCCAGCCGTATAAATTATTTTCGTCATCTAGGGCCTCAAATTCCGGCGGGTAAGAAAATTGGAAACCGTATTCCTGGCTGGTATAAGTTAACCAGTCGGCAAATGGGTCAACGGTTGGAGTCGGGGAAATAAAAGGCGTGTTAGTATCGACGGGTTGTTCCGTCGGTTCCGAGGGCGTCTCTACTTCCGTAATTGTCGGTTGTTGTAACTGTAAAGCTGTTTTCTGAAGCTGGTTATTTTGCCAGATTAGATAACCGACTACACCGGAAAGACTAAGGAACAAAATTATAATGATTGCTACCATAAGCTTATTTTCCATCTATCTATTTTAAATATACCATGTTTAATAAATGACTATCAACTTCTCTATTTATCGTTATCTCTTGGAACCCTATCCATCCATGCTTTTATAGCTTGTAAATATCTAGCGATTCCTGGATATTGGTTTACCGCAACTTCTTTTCCGGCTCTGAGGTCTTCAATTTGTTCTTGATCAAGACTTCTATAAGCATCAAATTCTTCTTCTAGAAGTTGGTTCCAGGCCGAAATTATTTCCGTTCTACTTTCTTTTTTCATATCCTTAATACCTATTTTATCATTTTTTGGTAGAATTTTAACTTTTAGTTTTTACAATTAAGAAAAAAAGGTTTTTATTTAAAAATGTGAATCAGATAATAGTTTAAATATGTTATAATTTTTTTGTGAATTTATCTAAAAAATGGTTTTATTTAGGTTTATTTATACTTTTGTTGGGTGGAGGGTTTTATTATCTAAGTTTCAGTAAGGCCAACTTTCCCATTTTTTCCCCTGTTTCTACTGGTAGCCAGGATTCTAAATGGCTGACCCAGTCCACAAGCGCAATTGACGATCCAAAAGCCGGAGCTATTTTTACCCATCTTTTTTTACAGGGTGAAAGGGAAAAAACCTTTGATGGCTTATATAGTCATAACAAAGCGGACAAAATTCCTAACTATATTTTTGCAGTTCTTGAAACTTTGGATTGGAGTTTGGGTCAAAATAAAAAAGAAATAGAAATTTATCCGTTTTTGCCAAGGGCTGAATGGAGACTAATAACAGATTGGAATTCACCAAAAACTGTAGTTACTCGGGATGGAGTAAAAGTAAAACCGGAAACAGTAATTCTTCATCCTCATAATGGTCAGATATTATTTTATGTAAATAATAGACAATTTTTGTTAAATGAGGAACACCCTTACCTTAATCAAATAATTTCTATTGTAGAAGAATCAATTCAAACTTAAAAATAAGGATAGACCTTTAATTAGGAAAATAATTTTCGATTCAATCGCCGAAATGGAAAAAAAATCAGTGGTATCATAAGTTATGCGGGTTAAGTTTGATCAAAAAATATTGCAAAAATTAGTTAAAGAAGCACTTCCGGGCAAATCAGA
>CAZBPF010000122.1:0-1752 GCA_964493745.1 uncultured Gammaproteobacteria bacterium | reverse complement strand
AAAATAGGCTTCTGTAATTCTGTTGCCTTTCTTTACCTGTCTTACCTAAACTGAGATAAACAGGATCTTCAGTTATTAATTTATCCATAAGCCCTTCTGCTTTACTTCTATAGCTTGACCAAGGGTAATCTTTAGGATATTTAACCATTTTTGCCCGTACAGGATTTAATTCTATATATCGCGAGCAACTAAGGAGATAAGTATCTTTACTTATTAAACTGCTTTTATACCTGCCTTCCCAAAGAGTGCCTGTCCGGCGGTGAGTATAATTAAAGTACTGCACATACCTTCTGCCCAATGACTGCATCATAGTTTTCAGCCCTTCTTTTTCTAACGGTTCAACGATTAAATGCAGATGGTTTGTCATTAAACAGTAACTGTATATTTTTGAATTAGTTTTTTCTTTGGAATCTTTGAGGCAATCAATAAAGAAACGCCTATCTTTATCATTGTGAAAAATATCACTTCTGTTATTGCCCCTGAGAATAATATGGTGGGGATATCCCGGCACAACTAATCGCGGCTGTCTTGGCATACTTAAATTGTAAAAGAACGATTACCGCTTGTCAAGAAAAATCACTCTGACCCCTTTTTTCCATCATTATCTGGTCTTTGATAAAAGATGATATTTTCCAACCCCGTTTTAGTAAATATTCAACGGCCATATGCCCTTTACCTTCTATTTTAGATTCTAAACTTATCGTTGTATCATCAAATAAAATTAAGGAATTTTCGTGGAAATTATTTTCAGCCTGTTTTATTTCGGCAAGAGAAATGTCACGTGTGCCCCCGCTATCAGAGTAAAACAAATCGATTTTCCCGCTGAAATTTTTCAGAAATTCTACGCTGTCCGCACAATGGTAGCATATATACGGCTTGAATTGACGCGTAATTTTTTTGCAAATTTCAATTGCCTTTTTGCTCTTATCCACAGTATGAACGCTTCCGTTAACCTTTTTCGCATACCACCCCCACACAAAAGTACTCCATCCATCACTATGGCGGCTGTCTTCCGAACGTATCGTACCTGTTTCAACGATTATCTTTCCATCTCTTCTTTTGAGCTCTTTTACAGCAGCCGTGAAACTTTTATGCCTTCCAGTTAAGGGCGGTTTCCCGGTTTTTATCCAAAAAAACTCCAAAACGCAAAGTATTACCGTTTTTATTATCTGAACCTTACTTCCTTTTTGCCTTAGCCAGCTTTTTAATTTCCTCGATAGCATTTTTCGTTTTACCTTTTACTTTATTCTTAAATCTTTAGTTTATTAAGCATAATAAGGGAACAGACACCTTTTTCAATCGCATTCCCTTCTCATTTCTTCAACCGTCTCAAACGGCCGGTTGCAATACCGCATGATATTGGCGTGTGAAAAGTGATAATCCCTGCCTTGCCGGCAGGCAGGTTTAGCGTAGGCGGAAAGGGCAAAAGATTCTAAGTATTCCCTTTGCACCTCTAGTAAGAAAAGGGGTCAGAGTGATTTTTTTGGCCTACCCCTCTTATTTAGAATAAGCCTTCTATCTAATTTCTTAGCCATCTTGGTAATAAAGCTATCACTGCCTATAACCCCGCCTTTTTGGGTACGAAAACGAATTAGCTCTAACTCTTCATCCGGGATATCTTCTAAAAATAGGTTTCTGTAGTTTTGCTGCCTTTCTTTACCTGTCTTGCCTAAACTGAGATAAACAGGATCTTCAGTTATTAATTTATTCTTTTGCCTCTGAGAATAATATGGTGGGGATATTCCGGCACAA
>CAZBPF010000121.1:0-1770 GCA_964493745.1 uncultured Gammaproteobacteria bacterium | reverse complement strand
TATGACAAGTTATATTATTAATCACCCTTGATTGGAAATATTTTTACGCTAAATTTGAATCATATAAGCAATTGTTCTTTAAAACATGATAAACGATTTTAGTTAATTTGTTAGCGGCGGCAGTGACAGCATAACGATGTGATTTTCCTGATTTCTTTCTTTCCTGATATTGTTTTTTAAATTTGTCATCCACTCGGCATAATACCATAGCTGAATACCACAAGGCGTTTCTGAGATATTTTGAGCCACGTTTTGATATCGGCGTTCGTCCCTGGTAAGTCCCCGAGGATTTCAATTTTGGGTCAAGTCCGGCAAAAGCGATTAATTTAATAGCTGAATTAAAATGATTGATATCGCCGATTTCAGCCAGAATAGCCGCGCCGGTAGTTTTGCCAATACCGGGAATACTAAATATAGGAGAATTTATTTCATTGACTATTGTTTCAATTTTCTCCTCCAAAAAAGTAATTTGATCTTCTAATGATTTCATTTGGATGAGCAGAATAGACAGCTCAATTTTAAATCCCTCGCGGCCGAATGAGATGCCGATTGAATTTCTGGAAGCATCGTACAGTTTCTGAATTTTATTCTGATCAATACCGCGCTTGCTCATTCCTTTGATTAAAGTTGTAAGTTCAGCTAATGATAATGTGGCAAATTCTTCCGGAGTCTGATAGTCGGTCAATAACGCAACTACGGTGGAACCAAATTTATTGGCAAATATTTTCGCAAATTCTGGAAAAATTCGATCAATCACCGCAATCATCTTTCGCTTTAAATTGCCTACATTGGCCGTTAAATCAGATTTTAATCTGGTTAATTCCCGCAAAGTCATTAGGTGGTCAGTAGCCACATTACAGCGATCAAAATTACCAAATTGCAGAAGAACAGCAATTCGTTCCGCGTCAACATTATCGCTCTTGGCTCCGCGTAAATTAGTGTTGCGAAACGACTTTACCTGGAGTGGATTTAACAGAGCTAGTTGATCAACGGATAATCCTAGTTGCAATAGAAAATCATAGATGTTTAAAAAGTAATGTCCGGTTGCTTCCATACCGACGAGCAGTTTGAAATCGCGCAACAGATTTAACGTAGCCAGTTTTGTCTGTAGCGATTTAAAACCGGATTCGTCATTGTTAATCTGCCAAATATTATGATGTCCGGATTCATCAATGAGGCAGAGCGAGTGGGAAAATTTTCCCACGTCAATTCCCAAGTAGAACATAGGTTTGACTTCTTAATTATTAATACCGTAAGAGTATTTCCAATCAAGAAGCGAAACTTCTTTTCTACACAACACCACAATCATGTATTTAGACCCGTAGTATTCAAGAAAGATAATTGAACCTACATCAAGTTAAATTCGTGGTCCAGTGGTGCAGACAAGAAGTTAATAGTCATATCAAAGTAGTGCCACCAGGCCTACATGAAAACTTAGATTATACTTTCTTGACTGGATACCTTACTAGTAAAGAGTGTAGAACAGAAGTGGCAAACTTGTCCACATGGGAAAAGCTATTCCCAGATTAATTATAGCTAATAACTATATACATGATATTAACATAATTTCCAAAAAATTAGTAAACACCTATCAAGAAATAGTTAATTTAAATCAAGTAAACAAAAATATTTTAAGGATGAAAAAAATTAAACTACCGCTACCCTTGTGGCTAGAAGAAGGACGAGTTGAAAAAATTAAGAATAAAAATTATTATGTCATTAAAAATAAAAAAATCAAAATTATCTAAGTTGTGGCCACCATTAATCATA
>CAZBPF010000120.1:0-1774 GCA_964493745.1 uncultured Gammaproteobacteria bacterium | reverse complement strand
AATAATCCTTTTTAGACAGACTACTCCTGTTTGTGAACGTGTTTAGTCTCAAATTGTTAAAAGCTAAGCAGCTTTTTTCATGTATTCGTTCTTTGATAATTTCAGTCGCTCTTTATCGAGCAGAATATTACCAAGCTTGTGTAAATTATATGCCACTATCCCCAGAGCGGTATAACGAAGGAATCCAGTTATTCCTTTGTCAGGACATCGATTCAATCCATGATGCTCCAAACAATTGATGGCAGATTCTACGGCTGCATGTTGATGCCGAAACTTTTGGAAGCTCTTGTTGTATTCCCGCTCCTTGTCGGATTGGCTTAATTTGCCTTTCTTGGGCATAACCAAATGTGACACTGAATCCTTTAATCGACCGAAGTTTTGCGGGCTCCAAAAGCCTTTATCAAAACTCATGCTGTTAATGCAATAGTGGCGAAGCAATTTCTCAGCAACAGGAATGGCAATATCAACATCTTGCTCGTTTTGCATCACACGATAATCCAGGATAAAACCAAATTGATCCGTCGCAATCGCAATCCGAAGTCCTAACTCGACTTGATTACGGAGTTTCCCTTTTTTGATCCACTCGGTATGTGGCTCAAATAACGAGAACACTTTTTCAGCATGGGGAATTTGCTCACCCAAAATAAGACGACGCCGGACAAGATCAATATGCTTATCAAGATGTGCTTTGAAATACACTAACTCTCTAAATTTTGGATGGCTGCCAACTGACACTTTCAGGATTGAATCCAGTAATTCAATCGATTGATTCAGTTTTTCAGATAATTGTGCCGCAATGGATAAATATTCTAATACCGTTGTAATCCCTTTTTCAGAATGTTTGCCACGACCACGATTGGCTTTTGCTGTTTTATGATAAGCCCGTTTGAGTCGTTTCCGCCAATCTTTATACTTTCGCCAACCGATCAGTTTGTGTGCTTTTGACAATTGGCTGACCAGTTCAATACTTTTGCGTGCGGCATCATACAGTAAATTAAGATCCGTGGGAAAATGAACATTGGTTTCAAAAACATAAGAATCAACGTGAACGTCGACCTTTTCGTTTTTTTTTAAGCTGTGACCACTTTCAACGATCAATTGGTTGATCTCATCAAGGATTTGTTCGTCCAGTAATTTGACATTGTCTTTTAACGACTGTAATGAATAACGCTTTAAATTTTCACCAAAACTGGGAATGCCAACAAATGCCCGGACTAAACTATCGTAATTGGCAATATGGTCCAGACGATCAAAATCAGCATCAAGAGCCAGGCGAACTACTGCAAATACTAATATTTCCCAGAGGCTCATGCCATTACGACCGGTTTTTTTGACATTTTTCATGATTTTCTTTTCAAGTAATGAAAAGACTTTTCTATTCAATTCAGGGTTAGAATAGATGTACTGTAACGCTCTAAGAACTGGCGGAATTTCATCCCGGCTCCTTAATGGCAATTGCAATTTTTCCACTGGAGTGGCGCCGAACTCGTATTGGATTTCAAATCGTTTACGCATGAATAGTACCCTCTTTGAATTCGAATGTTTTGCTTAAATATTAAACTTATGTAAAATATAAGAAAATCAAAGAACTTTTCAAAGAACTTTTTATAGATTAACTAATTATTTTATAATTAATTGAACGTTTTCGTTCAGACACTAATTATTCTATTTTGAATCCTATTCCCGAAGGAAGCATTCTCGAAAATGTTAACATTTTAAATTGATAATTTTCTGAAGCAGACAATAAACTTGTCTACCTAATAAAAATTATTTA
>CAZBPF010000119.1:0-1778 GCA_964493745.1 uncultured Gammaproteobacteria bacterium | reverse complement strand
TTTCTTAAAACGGTCGCTCTGGGTAAAAGATTAAATGTTTGAAAAACAAAGCCAAATTTTCTTTTTCTGATTTCCGCCAATTCATCTTCGGAAAACTTGGAAACATCTTTTCCTTCAAAAAAATATTGGCCGGATGTTGAAGTATCCAGACAGCTTACAATATGCATTAAAGTTGATTTTCCAGAACCGGAAGCCCCTATAATAGCCACAAACTCTCCTTTTCCAATGGAAAAAGAAACGCCTCTTAGGGCATGAGTTTCTACTTCTCCTGATTTGAAAACCTTAGTAATATTTTTAACATCAATGAACATATTATCTTGGGGTTATTATTTCATTTCATTCCTTTACCACTACCTCCCGTAGTTCCTGGTAATTGAAATCCTTGATTTTGATCAGATTGGGCTTCATCGGCTTGGCTAATTGTCCCTGTTACGACAACATCGCCTTCTTTAAGACCGGAAACAATCTCGGTCATCGTATCATTTGAAATCCCAACTTCAACTTGCTGAGAACGGGGATTATTATTTTTCATCACCTGGACATAATAAGTGCCCTGTTGAGATTTCACTGCCGAATTCGGAACTGAAATAGCATTTTGTTTGGATTCGGTGATAATATTGGCCGTAACACTCATTCCCGGTTTGATTTTTTTATTCTGCACATCAAAGGCAATTTTAACGCCATAGTTTACTACCCCCTGATCAACCATGCCCAAAGTATCAATTTCAATCACCTCGCCAGTAATAGATAAATCTTCTACGGCATCAAAAACGAGATTGGATTTTTGCCCGATTTGAACTTGAGCCATATCAATTTCATTTAAGGTTACCTCGGCAATTTTTTGCTCAGTAATTAAAGTAAAAAGACTATCATTACTTGAGACGTTATCTCCTTTGGCCACATTAACCTCTGCGATTTGACCATCAAACGGAGCCCGAATAAAATGATCAGCATAATTATTTTGCGCTTCTAATAAATTATTTTCTTTTTGTCTGACTGATAATTCTTTACTTTTGATTTCCAATTCGGTTGCCCCAGATTTTAAATCAATTAATTTCTGCTCTTTTTCAGCTATACTCCTTTCCGCAGCTGCCAGCTCTAATGGTTGATTTTGCTCCATTTCTTCTAAGTCCCTGTCTGCGTCCCTAATGGCGTCTTCGTAATCTTCAATCGATCTTTGAGCTGATAACAAACTAGAAAGATGAGAATTAGTTTTGCTTGTATAAGAACTTAAATTAGATTGATAACTGCTAACGTCACTATAAATTCTCCAACCTTTGTCAGTACGAGATTCCACCCAATAATCAAGCATATTAGTTTCGCTTTTGACAGTGTCGGCTACTTTTTTGGTTGTTTCTAAAGTTTGTTCTAAAAGCTCTTCAATTACATCTTTTTCAGAATACCTGCTTGTGTCTTTGTATTCATCAAAATTATCTTCATAAGCACTTTTAGCTGTTCCATAATTATCTTCTGCTCTATTAAGATAATCTTCAAAATCATCTCTGTCTTCGCTATGAGGACTAATAGCATTTAATAAAGTTGCATTATTTGCATAATTATAAATTGGTATCTCCGTATCTGAAATCTCTTCACTAAACAAAACCGTGTAAAGTCCGGTTATAATATCTGGTAAATCTAAAAAAGTATTAGCAATTGTATTGTAAGCGTCTTCGTAAGCTTTTTCCAAGTTATCTTCTGCTTTTTGTTTAATTTCAATTGTGTCTTGATAATTATTGGCGTGTGTTGTTTTTAATTTAGTCAAAGAATCCTCAGCGTCT
>CAZBPF010000118.1:0-1793 GCA_964493745.1 uncultured Gammaproteobacteria bacterium | reverse complement strand
GACGTGTGCTCTTCCGATCTGCTCTTCCCCACGCTCTGTCCCGTCTTGCGAAGCCTAATGCCAACACGAGTAATGCCAGTAGGTAAAAGGACGTAAATAAGAGATAAAAACTAAAAAATATGACCGTGATAAAAACAAGACAAGGGATCCCAATGACGAGAAACACCTTTTTTTCCCGAGCCAATTCTTTCCAACCCATGATTCCGTTACATTAAACAATTTATCAGTACTTGACTAAATAATAATACACCCCAGTCCTATTAATTCTTTTGTTCGACAAAATGTTAAGAGGGGCGGCCCGGTATTCATGAAATATTGAAATGCATTTACCAAGACGCGCTTTAAATCTTCTTCATAATAGGCTTTTGGCTCTTTTGCTAACCAATACCTCTTTTGGTGGAGAAGTAGATTCGCAAGGATCCAGAAGTTAAACAGCAACACGCTGAGGATAAAATAGAGATTTCGAACATTCGGGTCGGCGCTGGTCGAATACATGATAAAGGGGTTGCCTTCTCGATAATTAATCTCTATGCGCCATCGATCTCCGTAATCACTCCGGGTCTTGTAAAACTTGTACTTTTTCTTCACGCTCGGGGCATGAATCACGCGATTTGTCGCCAATACGAAGATATCTGCTAAGATGTCTTTTTTAGGCCGAGTTCCGTTGCGATACTGAGTCCTTAACGTTCCGAAATCCTTCCCTTTTTTTCCGTAAAAGGCGGCCTTAAATTTAGTTGGTAAATACCCCTTTCCTTTCACGTACTTGCCCTTCATCTTGTATGCTTGAACCCGAGCTTTTGGATCCTTCAGTGCTGCTTCTTTCATGGCTCTTAACTTCGCTGACTCTCTCACGGGAACGATATAATCAATGTTTTTGTGGTCTAAATAATCGAAAATCCATTTTTGATAATATTCCTTGTCCATGGCGATTAATTCTATCATGAAACCCAAGGATTCGAGGAATGCAACCATTTCCCGCACGAAGAACCCCATTTTTTCGCCTTTCTTCCGCATCCTGCTTCCAACTTGCAGTTCCCTTCCTTTTAAAATGAGGCTACAGGTGTGCCAAAAATGTGCCTTTTTCGTCCCTTTTTCGGCTTTTATGCCGATCACGTAAGGGTTATCCTTCGCTCCGTAATACAGTTCTTTATGGAAGTCAAAGGCGATCTTCAATTTCCTTGGGATCAAGTTTTGCTCCAATAGGCAAGGCAACATTTCTTTAGAAATGTCTAAAAGCGTTTGATTCACTTTTTTCATCGGAAAGGCTTTTGCATAGTCCCTCATCTGGGAAGGATGGGGTACAATGCGCCCCTTATCCATTGAACGGGGCGAATCATCCTTCAACAAGGTCTCTAATTTGTGATTTAGAATTTGTGTTCCCGTTCTCTGACTATTTCCCACTAATGCATTAAAGAGAGTGACGATGGGAAACTCCTCGCCGGCATGTCCATCCCGTCGTTTCCGTGTAGGCTTAGAAAACGACTTAATGATAGAGACCAAAAACTTTTTATTAAACTTCGCACCCATATTTAATTGGGAAAAAGAAGAACGTGGATTTTTCCATGAATAGTTATTTTTACATGACATAAAGGTAACTATCTTCTTTTTCCTACTTTAATTTAGCGCAATAAATGAAGAAAGTAATGAATCAATTTTTGTCGAACCCATCAAGTACTGATAAATCTGATCAAAATCAAACTAATATTGTCTTGATTTCCGTTCATTCTTCAATTTTTAAAAAAAGAGGGTTAGAGTGAACCAATTCGCATTTAGAAATTCATAGACAATTTCTC
>CAZBPF010000117.1:0-1808 GCA_964493745.1 uncultured Gammaproteobacteria bacterium | reverse complement strand
TTCTGGTTGAGAAGGTCATAGATTAGTTTGTCAAGCTTTACAGCGGCGACGCCTGAAGCAATATCCGCTCCGCCGTAGTAAACATAAAGTGTTCCCTCTTTTACAACCGCACCGCAGGGATAAACAACATTGTTAACGTCTCCCTGCATTTCAAATTTTAAACGCGGTTCCAGCAGCGGGTCTTTTGACCGGGCCAAAACATTGGTTGGGTTTTCTAAATCAAGAAGCATTGCTCCTACCCGGTAATGACGGTCTTTTTCAGAAATACCGTGGTATAAAAGAAGCCAGCCGGCATCGGTCTTAATCGGTGGGCCGGCAATTCCTATTTTCCGGCTGTCCCAGCTGTCGGTTCTTGGTTTAAACCAGGCACTGCCTTTTATCCATCTTTTCTTTTTGAATTCGAGATCGTCAACAAAATCAATCCAGATACATGGATAAATTCGGTGAAAGATGCCATATTTTCCGTCTTTCATATTCGGGACAATACAACAGTTTTTATCATCAATACCCGGCGGTGAAATCAGTTTTGGTTTTGACCATTTCCAGTTTTCGTTTAAAAAATCAGTGACTTTTATTGATGAAATAGCAATTCTGGTTGGTCCGACCGCATCAAATGCGGTGTAGCCGATGTAAAGTTTGTCTCCTAATTTGGTTATCCTGGCGTCTTCGCATCCGGAGTGGCCGCCCGGTTTTTTCTTTTTTTCTTCTTTTAAACGGGGTACGTAGATTGGGTGGTCTAACCTTTTGGAAATAGTTACGCCGTCGTTGCTGACCGCATACCCGATTGTTGATGTATTGTCTTTTGACATTGCCCGGTAAAGTATATGAACTTTGTTGTCAAGATATATTGCGGTGGGGTTAAAAGTTGACCGCGCTTCCCACTCGTGCTCGGGAATTGGGGTAATTATTGGATTCCGGACATATCTTTTTAGTTTAATCATTGGTTAGTTCGTTGAGTAAATTATTTAAAGAACATGAGGCCAGACAGCAGTATGTGTCAGCCCCGCCGTAATAAATATTAAGTATATTATCGTTAATTAACGCTCCGCTTGGAAAAATTACATTGGCTACATTACCTTCCAGTTCATATTTTTTTTCCGGAATCAGTAATGGAAATTTTGATCTGCCGATTATTTTACGCGGGTTTTTTAAATCAAGTAGTTTTGCTTCAATATTAAATATCCTTTTTTGTTCATTGAAATAATTATTGATATATGAATGGATAAACAACCAGCCGGCCTTAGTTTTAACCGGAGGCGCTCCGATTTCGACATGGTCCTGTGGTCTTCTTTGAAGGCGGAGGGTGTGCATTTCAAGTTTTTCATACCATTGGTTCCATTTTTCAGGGCTCCATAGATCTTCTATTTTATTAAACTGTTTAACAGCGATATTGGCCGGCGGTTGGTCTGTCTGGACGGTTAAAATAGCGGTAATTTTTCCGTTTATCTTTTCAGGGAACATGGTCATTGCTTTGGCATTAAAAGGTGTAATTAAATGTTTGGAAGTTATTTTTTCCAAATTCGGTGAAATCGCCAATCCTACTTTAATACTTGACCTGTTCGGCGGATAGTCGGAAAGGGCGGTGTAAAATATATAGTATTTATTTTTATATTTGGTAATCCTTGGGTCTTCGCATCCGTATTTTTCCCATTCATGTTCGGGTTTTATAAGTTGGCGCCGGTTATTAAAATTTACGGTTGATGAAGCTGTTGGTTTTATACTTTCGGCAATACCGACGGTTGACATCTCAAGATTTTTATTTTCATAATCGATTGTTCGGCTCATTGCTCTGTAAACAAGACAGACAC
>CAZBPF010000116.1:0-1829 GCA_964493745.1 uncultured Gammaproteobacteria bacterium | reverse complement strand
AATGGGATCACAAAAAGTTTGAAGCAGAAATTTATCAGGATTGGGAAAAAAAGGGCTATTTTACTCCGAAAGTTGATGAAAGCAAGGAGCCGTTTACAATTCTTCTTCCGCCGCCCAACGCCAACGACCCCTTACATGCCGGACATGCAATGTATGTCATTGAAGATATTCTCTGCCGTTGGCACCGGATGCAGGGAGACCCTACTCTCTATCTGCCCGGATTCGACCACGCTGGGATTGAAACCCAGTTTGTTTTCGAAAAAAAGCTTCAGAAAAAAGGCAAATCGCGGTTTGACTATGACCGGGAAACTCTTTATCAAATGATTAGTGATTATGTCCAAAAAAATAAAGGAATCGCTAAAAAACAATTAAAACAACTTGGCTTCTCCCTTGATTGGACAAGAGAAAAGTTTACTTTAGATGAGAAACTTTTGAAAACGGTATTTAATACTTTTAAAAAACTTCACCGCGACGATCTCCTCTATCGAGACACCAGAATTGTTAATTACTGCACTGAGTGCGGTACGGCTTTTTCCGACCTGGAAGTTAACCATGTGGAAAGAGAGGATTTCCTCTATCACCTGGACTACAGTGAAATTAAAATCGCCACCACTCGACCGGAAACAATTTTTGTTGATTCAGCTGTAGCCGTTAACCCAAAAGATAAACGCTATAAAGACCTTATTGGCAAAAAAGCAGTTATACCGCTAATAGATAAAGAAATACCGATCATTACCGATAAACTTGTCGAAATGGATTTTGGAACCGGTGCTTTAAAAATCACTCCGGCTCATGACCCAACCGACTATATTATTGGTGAAAAACATAATTTGGAAAAAATCGGTTCAATAAACAGAGACGGCAAAATGATTAATGTTCCTGAAAAATACCTCGGAATGACCGTTACCCGGGCTAGAAAAAGAGTAATTAGCGACCTTGAAAAGTCCGGTAAGTTGATTAAGAAAGAAAAGCTGACTCATTCTATCGGCACCTGTTACCGGTGCGGAACAACTATTGAACCGATGCTTATGCCTCAATGGTATGTAAAAATTAAGCCGATGGCTGAAAAAGCAATTAAGGCAGTCAAAAATAAAAAAGTTAAAATTGTACCAAAAAGGTTTGAGAAAATATATTTCAATTGGATGGAAAATATCCGCGACTGGAATATTTCCCGCCAAATTGTTTGGGGACTGAGAATACCGGCTTGGTACTGCCTGGATTGTAATACCGAAATTGTTATTAATTTTATTGATAAAAACGGGAAGCAAATCCAGGCCAAATACAAAAACTTAAAAGAAAAATATTCTTTTGAAGAGATTAGAAGCGGGCTTCAAACCTTAACCGCCCCGGTTGGCACAGACTATTTAATTGACCAGTATGATCTCTGCCCAAAATGCAATGGCCAACATATTCTGCAAGAAACAGATACCCTTGATACTTGGTTCTCATCAAGCCAATGGCCGCTGACTACATTGGACTACCCTGATTCCAAGGATTTTAAATATTTCTACCCGACATCTGTTCTAGATACAATGTGGGATATCTTGTTTTTCTGGGTGGCCAGAATGATCATGTTTGGCTTGTATCTTGCTGACGAAGTTCCGTTCAAAATTACCCATATGCACTCCCGGGTAATGGACGCTGAAGGCAAGAAAATGAGCAAATCCAAAGGAAATGTAATTGACCCGATTAAAATTGCCAAAGAATACGGCGCTGATTCTTTACGGATGGCTTTAATTTACGGTACTGCTCCGGCTTCAGACATTGCCTTATCTGAAGACAAAATCCGGGCGATGAGAAATTTCAGCAATAAGGTTTGGAATGCGGCG
>CAZBPF010000115.1:0-1861 GCA_964493745.1 uncultured Gammaproteobacteria bacterium | reverse complement strand
GGAGCTTTGCTCCGCTTCCAATTCTGCCAAAAATGACAAAATCGTAAATTGGCGGTGTTTTTTGGACGAAGTTCGAACTTTCTTTGAACAAAATCCGGAATAATGATGTGCGTTTCCGCCCGCCTCCGCTTCGCTTCGGCGGAACCAAAACAGAAAAATTTTCTCTACATTTTTTAATTTTTTCGCGCGCAATTTTTTCTTTTAAAAGGAAAAGAAAATTTTTCTGTTTTGTGTTTCTCTTAATCAGAGAAAAGCGGAAACGCTCTATTCTTAATCGCAAAAGGGCAAAAATTCCTTCCCCCCAACCCTCTTCCTTTTTGCCCTTTTGCTTTTCGGGCTTCGCCTGATTTTTTTGCGGGGCTAATTTACAAAATAATAGATGTTAATTACTTTGAAGAAACTCTTTTATCTTTTCCAAACCTAAATTGTAATCAGCTTGGCTGATTATATTATGGTCCATATTATAACTGGTAAACACTGCGGACAATTGATTAATTTTTTCCAACACCCAACTCTGGCTAAAAATCATTTTTTTCAATTCTTCGTATCTTTCGTTATACATTTGCAAAAATTTTTCATTGGCCATAAATCTTTCTTTTAATACATTTGTTCCGTGGCGACCTCCTCCAATTCCACCAGGAGCATTCCTTTTTGCAGAATCAATTCTGTTATTCGGCACATTTTCACCTTCTTCACCAAAACCGCCTTCATTCATCCAGTCTTCAAAAATTTCCTGTCGTTTTTGTTCGCTTTCGGTTATTTCTTGATCATCGCCACCAGGCCTCATTCCGCCCATACTGCCCATGGCAAGATTCATATCCCAAGAGAGCATAGTAAATTTTTCATTATTCTTATCATAGAACAAATAGTAATTGCTTCCCATTCCAACAAAAGAGTCGTTATTTGAAAGTAAATTATCCAAGGCCATCATGGTGATAAATGAATCAATATCAAGCCACTCGGGTAATTTATTTTCAAATTCTTCATCACCCGACTCTGAAACGAACTTCAAAAAGCGAATTAAAGGAGCAAGATCGTCATCATTTATGTTTGTTTTCTGTTCGAACATTTCAGCATAAAGACTAGGGTCATCTCCTTTGTATTCAAATCCGACAAAATTGCCTGCCTTATATAGCACACCTTCGGTGTCTGAAAAATATTTGTCTGTATAATTTTCATCCAAATGTTCGCAAATAACATAAAGACTGGGCTCATTTTCGGAAGCTTCAACAATAGCATATGCTGTTTCGGGCACTATCTGCCCGAATTTTTCATGGATGCTATAAGTGACAGGTTCGCTTAAAAGAGACTTGTCGCTTCCCAAACGAACAGATATCTCGGCAAAGCTCTGATACGTTTGTCCTGTAATAAATTCATCAATTTTTATTAAATATGGCGGGTTATTACCGTTCCCCTCTATTGCTCCTCGAAAATTATTGCCATTCTTGTTCATATATTCTCTCTTTTCTTCTTCTGACATTTCTTCCCAATTTTCCGGCAAATCCATTCTCGGTTCTCCGAATTTAGGCATAGCTTCAGTTAAATTAGCCTGCATAAAAGCATCTTGCTCTTCTTTTGTCATGTCCTCCCAATTGTCCGGGAATTCCAAATCTTGAGGAAGTCGCATATTTCCCATACCGCGCATTCCCTCCATCCCTGCCGGCTGATCAAATCCTTCTGGAGGTTGAGGAAAATCATTATTGTTATTTTCATCTCCATTTTCTCTCGGCGGCATTCCTTCTTGACCATCTCCCATACCACCTCCCAATGCCTGACGAAGTGTTAAATTGCCTTTTAAACGAACACCGACATCTGGGATTGTGACTCCATCAATGGTTACATAGGTTCTAAAATATTCCTT
>CAZBPF010000114.1:0-1906 GCA_964493745.1 uncultured Gammaproteobacteria bacterium | reverse complement strand
TATTATTTGTTTTTGATGTCTTTTAGGGTTAGGTTGTAGGCGTGGGAGAATTGCGGCCAAGAACATCGGCATTTACCGGAAAGATGAACAATATCAGGAATTACTTTATTCTTTTCAATATGAGCGGTCCATATTTTTAAGCGCTTTTTTTTATTGTTAATGTTAACCATTGTATAGGCGCCGGGCCAAGGATTAAAAGCTCGGATTTTGTTGATAATTTTTTCTGGTGGTTGTGACCAGTCAATTTTGGCCTCATCTTTATCAATTTTTTCAGCGTAAGTTGCTTGGGAATTGTCTTGAGGGCTCATAACCCAAAACTTACAGTCCTTAGCTTGGTAAAGTTCAGCCACTATTTTCACCAGGTGTTGGGAAGCGGATTTAAATAAGCGGCTGGTTAATTGACCGGTATTTTCTTTAGGTTTAATTTCAACTTTTTTTTGTTTAATAATCGGCCCGGCGTCCATTTTTTGAATAAGCTTGAAAATTGTCCAGCCGGTTGTTTTATTCCCTGATTTAATTGCCCGTATTGTTGGAGCAGCGCCCCGCCACTTTGGAAGTAGTGACGGATGAATGTTTAAAATAATATTAAACCAATTTAACCAGGATTCAGGAATTATATTTCCATAGACGGCAACTATTCCCCAGTGAGGTTTATATTTTAATTTCTTTTCTACTTTATCTCGGGCTTTATAATTCAGATCTTCTAATTTAAAAGTAGTTAAGCTCTGCTTTTTAGCAAATTCGGCTAACGGACAGGGGCGAATTTTTTGCCCCCGGCCGCATTCTCGGTCTGGTTTAGTAACTACACCACTGACCGGGATTCCTGCTTTTAAAATTTCTTGTAAAACTAAAATAGATTCCGAACTTGAGCCAAAAAACAACAGGGGCTGCTTAAACACCTCTTGTTTTCTCGGCGGCGTATATTTAATGATTATGTGTTTGGTGTTATTAATTAGTGATTTGTCAATATTTTTACCCCGGATTAAAGCAGTTGGACCAATAAAATTAGCCGGGGTTACGATTTTGTCACCTGGTTGGGCTAATTTTTCTAATTGTTTATTTTCTTTTTCGTCTTTACCGATGATAACCAGCCGGTTTCCCTGCCAGTAATGCCGACCGATTTTTAGCAGTTTTGCGTCTATTGGTCTTATTTCGTTAAAATGGTCTTTTAAATCAAAAACCTTTTGCGCAAATTCGGTTTCGGTAAGCATACATCCTCCGCCGGGTTGAGGAAAAGATAAATTAAAAATTTTAGCTAGTTTTATTTGTTTTTTTCGGCCTCGTCCGCTAATTCCTAATAACTTTTCTCTATTTAACCAACCTTTTTCTTCCGGAAGAGTTGGGTCAAGTTTCTTTGCCGATAGTGGCCGAACCAACTTGTCTTCTAATTTTGATTCTTTGGCTAAAGTTTGCATTGCTTGTTTGTTTTGTGAAAAAGGTCTTTGTCCAAGCACTTCTCCAGTGACAACAAAATCGAACTTTTGGTTTTTCATAACCCGCTTTGCTTTTTTAAGCATAATTAAATGACAGTCGATACAAGGATTTGCTCCTCCGCCAAAGCCGTATTTTGGTTCTCTTATCGCTTTTATAAGTTTTTCGGAAATATCAATTACTTCGTATGGTATGTTTAGTTGTTTTGCCGCTTGGATGCCCTTTCGAGGGCTAAAAAAAACGCTTTTGAAAATAAGTCCTTTAACTTCCACTCCTTGTTTTTTTACTAGACAACCGGCTAAACTTGAATCCAGCCCGCCTGACAAAAGTACTAGTGCTCTTGTTTTATTTTCCGGCATATTTGATTATACCATTGCCAAGTTTGACTTTAGGTAGGAAAGAAAATATAATATGAACACTGACGCGGGGTAGTGTACGGCAGCACGTGAGGCCCATAACCTCACAGACCAGGTTC
>CAZBPF010000113.1:0-1919 GCA_964493745.1 uncultured Gammaproteobacteria bacterium | reverse complement strand
AATCAGCCGTTTAATATTGCTCTTTCCGATAAAAAAGGTCTAAATTTTAAACCAATTGAAGAAAAATTAAAATTTCCTTTCCAACTGTCAATTTTAAAAAAAAACAAACCGGCACAGGATTACCGGCTGACACCGGTTAAAAAGGGCTACATCTTAACTTATCTTGAAGAAGATAATAATACCAGTCAATTAAAATTCAGAAAATCCAAAAATTTGATTAACTGGTCAGACCCAAAAAAAATCAACTCTATTTATGAAACGGGAAAAGTTGTTAAAATTGGAAAAAAACGCAAAAAACATCTTTTCTTCGGCCGTAAACAGCTAAGCGTCGGCATATACAAAAAACTAACCCGGGCCGCAAAGAGCCAAAAAACAATTTATCAGCCCCAGGAAAAAATATTAGGCCAAGCCAATCTTAAAATCTGCCAAACATTTGAAACGGACCAGGGCATTTTAATTCTGCTTTATCGGTATCAAGATCCAACCATCTGGGAGGAATATTCATGGCAGTTAATTTATGTTGATAAAAAAGACCCGGGTGAACTAGTTTGGACAAAAAAATTACCGATTGACGGCGAAATTCCCAACCCGGAAAATGATCAAATAAATCCGATTGGAGCGGTAAGGATAAATAAAAAATTAATTTCTTACTGGCAAGTCGGTTCTGAAAACATTTACTCATTAAGCCAGCCGTTTTTTAAATTCGATACCTCAATCAAAAACAAATCGCCTTTTCCTTACGTAAGTAAACTAAAAAGGTATGAAAAAAATCCAATTCTCAAACCGCGGCCTGAAAACAAATGGGAGTCTAAGCTTGTTTTTAACCCAGCGGCAGTAGAAACCAAAAACAAAACCCACTTAATTTACCGAGCCGTCGGTGAAAAAGACATTTCCGTCCTCGGTTACGCTTCAACTTCAAACGGACTTAAAATTGATGAACGGCTAGACGAACCGGTATATCAACCCAGAAAAAACTTTGAAATAAACCGACAAGCCCCAAAAGTTACCTACAGTTACACTTCGGGATGGGGCTGCGGCGGCTGTGAAGATCCAAAACTCACTAAAATCGGCACTAAAATTTATATGACCTATACTGCCTGGAACGGCATTGACCCGCCCGGTGTTGCTTTAACCTCAATAACCGAAAACGACTTGGATAATAAAAAGTGGAATTGGAAGAATCCAATTATGATTTCGCCACCCGGTGAAATTCATAAAAACTGGGCAATTTTCCCGGAAAAAATAAGCGGGCGTTTTGCCATACTCCACAGTTTATCACCAAAAATACTTATTGATTACGTTGACGACTTAAATTTTAAAGACCAAGAATATATCAAAAGTCATTATTCACCCTCGGGGAGAAAAAATCATTGGGACAATTGGATGCGGGGAGCCGGACCGCCGCCGATAAAAACAGAAGACGGTTGGCTTTTACTTTACCACGCAATGGATAACCAAGACCCGGGTAGATACAAACTCGGAGCAATGGTTTTAAATCATAAAAATCCGACTAAAATTGAATACCGGGGCAACCACCCCCTGCTTGAACCGGATATGAATTATGAAAACGAGGGCTTTAAAAGCGGAGTCGTCTACAGCTGTGGAGCGATTATAAAAAACAAACGCTTATTTGTTTATTACGGCGGGGCAGACACGGTCAGTTGTGCAGCTCATATTAAAATTAACACTTTACTTTCCGACTTAAAAAATCAAAATCGGGCTGAATTATCGAAAACAATAATATATAATTAAAAAATGATTGACGTTAATCGATATCCTTACAATCCTATTTTATCTCCTCGTCCCAATGATGACTGGGAGGCCCAAGCGGTTTTTAACGGCTGTCCAATTATCAAAAACGGCAGTGTCTGTCTTGTTTACAGAGCAATGAGCCGAACAATCGATTATGAAAATAAAAA
>CAZBPF010000112.1:0-1936 GCA_964493745.1 uncultured Gammaproteobacteria bacterium | reverse complement strand
TATCCTGAATAATTCATGAATTTACAAAATCAATAATTTGCTCCAAATTTTTGACGTCAAATTAGCGTTATACTGACAATTTTATAATTTTTGAAAAAATGGGGCAAATTACGGGAGCATTTGGACATAGGTATCCCATGCCCCTGAATATTATGTAAACAATGACAAAGAGCGCCGGACAACCCAGGAACTCGACTACGCGAATCCAGTCATCATCTCATAGATTGTCCTGAATTCTCTTTGGTATGGATACGAAGAACATAATTGCACTTTGATCCGGGTCGACAACTCTTTGATCTGTCCGGCAATTTTGATGATTTTGAGTCGAATCGTATTAAAATCAGCTCTGGCAAAACAGGTATTTTTCAAATACTGTTCTCTAAAACGATGCAAAATCATATATGCCAGATTGAAAAAGACGAGCCTGAATTGATTGACCATAAACAAATGACTTGACGTACGATCACTGCCAAGCTGTCTTTTGTGTTCTTTGATATAGAGTTCAGCCTGGCCACGGCCGCAATAAGCTGTTTCGTAAACAAATTTGCACGAGGCTTCTTTGAAACTTGTGGTGATAAATCTGATGTTGAGTTTGAGCTTCTCGGTGTATTCGATTTTAGCAACAACCCGTTCCGGTTCAGACCAGCTGTCAGCCTGGTACTCAAAGTCCTGGTACATTTTGAACGGTTTGGGATCTGCTGCAAACCGTTTTTTAGCCTTGTTGACAGCAGGTTCAACCATCTTTTTTAGAGTATCATTTGCCGTTAAACCCAATGTATGCTGAAGGTTAAGCTCCCTGCATATATCGTAAACCGCGGGGCCGCGATAATGTGAATCGCCCCGAATCAGTATCTCAACATTCGGCCAGGTTTTTCTAATGATCCTTACAACACGACGAATCATTTTGGCAATCTCCCGACCGGTTGGGCGTTTGCCGGGGCGCAAAATCGTTGCGATCAATTTGCCGCTGTTGCCTTCATAGATATGCATGGGCTGATAGCATGTACTTCCGTAATACGCATTGAATAAATTGAGCTGTTGTCCACCATAGGTTCGGTCTTCAGTATCGTCAAAATCAAGGATGATACCATCAGGTGGTGAATTGTACAAATCTGTGAAAAATTCCACTTGCAGCCGCGATAGAAGAATGAGCGTTCTGGGATCAATTCGATGTTCAAATCGGCACATTGTCGATTGACTTGCCAGCGCATCATCGGTATCCAATGTTTTGTTACAACCGATTTTAAAGGCCGGGTCATTGCGCAAAGAATTGCAATCGTTGCCATCTTCATATCCGGCAATAATTTGTAACACACGTTGGGTTAACAATTCTTTTGTCGTGTGTTGTATATAACACTGATTTCGATGATCCGGCAACAACCTGACAATTTTATCGACAATATCCTGTTTTTCAATGAACTCTCGTATTAAAAGTATACCGCTATCGGATGACAGCTCGCCGCCGTTAAAGTCAACGTGAACTTTTTTACCAGAAATTTCTTTGAATAAACAGAGTTGATTCGTATTTTTGTCCATAGCTGTTGCCCTCACTTTGTTTTTTATTTTGTTTTTGACAACTAATTATAAAAAATAAAGTTAAAATAGGCAACAGCTATTTTCATGAATTATTCAGGTTAGAAAAAGTTTTTGATAGTAATATTGATTTGATTGCACTGGCCGATTTGGAAGGTAACTTTACTCTAGTTGGTAAATCGCACGAAATATTAGGGTATGATAGTAATTATTTGATAGGAAAAAATGTGATAGAGTTCGTGCATCCCGAAGATGTTGCATTTGTTAGTGAAGCGTTTTCTGTTTTTATGAAAACAGGTGAAAAACACAAGGTTGATTACCGTTATAAGCGCATTGACGGAACCTATTTATGGTTTGAAACCTACGGAACACTATTAAAAGATGAAAACGAAAAGCCGGCACA
>CAZBPF010000111.1:0-1973 GCA_964493745.1 uncultured Gammaproteobacteria bacterium | reverse complement strand
GTAAGGGGGTTATAATTTCAGCAATTGTTGAAACTTACGCCGTTTTGGGATTGCTGGTTAGTATTCTGCTCATTAATGGGCTTGGCTTAGGGGCGTAAGAACAAGAATATCTTAGTAAACCACATGTCTTTTGCTCAATTACAAAAAGCAATCTATAAAGAGGCTAAGAAGAGAGCTGATGAGATAGACGCGGATTATCATCGGAGGCTGGCTGTTGAAGAAGAAAGGATAAAAAAAGAGGCCAGAATGATAGAGGAGGGGATAATGGATCGAGTTCGTTCTGAAGCTATGCAAAAGGCTAGGTTTATTCATCAGGAAGAAAAATTGTTATCAAAATCCCAGGTCTTAAAAGCGAAACAGGAAGAAATTGAGAGTATTAGAACTGAAGCAAAATCACAAATCATTAATTGGGATGATGAAAAAGCTAAGAAATTGATAAAGAAACTGATTGATCTGGTGCCCGACAATGCGGAAGGTGAGATTTTACCAGGCGGCGCCCATAAAAAGTGGATAATACAGTACGCCGGAAAAAAGGGCTTAAAAATTTCTGACGAAGAAATTGCTAATGAGGGCGGGTTGATTTACCGGGGCAATAACATTGAGATTAACGTGACTGTGGGACGCTTGGTAGATCAGTTGTTTAGCCGGAGGCGGTCGGAAATAGCTAAGGTTTTATTCGAATAGGTTTATGTCTTCGGTTGATACACCATATATTGTCGGCGTGGTGCGCGAATGGGAAAAAGGCTTCTTGGAAGAAGATGAATTTACGAGGTTAATAGAAGCGAAATCTAACAGTGATGCCGTAGGGGTTTTGCTGGAAACTCCCTACGGCCGCTGGTTGGAAGAAAAAAGAGATTTGAAAGCGGCTTTTAAAGCCCTTGAAAGTCATCTTGTGGAAATAAAAAGCTGGTTAGTTGAGGTTTTGGCCGACGGGCGCCTAAAAGATTTTATCTTTTCCCGTTATGATGGTCTAAATATTGCTACCGCCATATTGGAAAAATCTGAAGGTATTGAGGAAATGGGAGAAAAGTCTCCTTTAGGAATTATAAAGGAGGATGTAATACAAAGTGTTGTTTGGAATAACCTGGGTTGGGATATTATTCCTGCTACCTGGAAAACATTCATAGCCAAAAACAACAAAAAAGATATTAACAAGTACGATTTGCTCAAAAAAACAGCGGAGCAGGTGCATATTGTAATGGCGGAATCGTCTTTTACTCCCCTAATGAAGGAAGTAACCGGATTAGAAATTCGTCGCTTGGAAAAAGATAAGGAAATGAGGCCTTATGAGTTGGATGATGCGGCTTTGTATGACAAGGAGCATGATGAGAACTTGTTGGCGACAATAAGAAAATACCGGTTTGAGCCAATTGGTTATGATCCTATTATCTCTTTTTGGTACGCTAAAGAAATAGAAATAAACAATTTAAGGATTTTGTTATCAGCTAAATTAAACGGGCTGTCCACGGAAGCCTTACGTGGTTATCAGAGAAGCATGTATAGAGAATTAGTATGAGTGACAAACAAGAAACAAATGTTGCTTACGCGGGTCCTCCAGGGGGCGGTTTGGGGTTTCAGCTGGCGGGTATAGATGTGGTTGCTTGCGAAAATGAGAAAGAGTTGTTGAGTGTGCTTAAAAAAGAAAAAGGGGGGCAGCATGAGATTGTTTTTGTGGATGAGGGTTTGGCGGAAAATATTTTGGCGGAAATTGAGAAGTTAAACGAGAACTTGTTGCCCGCTATTGTGCTAATCTCCAGCTCGGCCAGCTCTAAAAAAATTGCGGCTCGTAAAATGGACCAGTTGTTATTGAAGGCTGTTGGTTCAGATATTATTAATAAGTAGATTATTCAATTTTAAATGACTGATGAAAATATGAATGAAAAAATTCAGGGAAAAATCAAAAAAGTTTCGGGTCCATTGGTAATTGCCGAGGAGATGAGGGGGGCAAAAATGTATGACGTGGCGTTGGTGGG
>CAZBPF010000110.1:0-2017 GCA_964493745.1 uncultured Gammaproteobacteria bacterium | reverse complement strand
TTAGATTAGTAATCCGTAAATAAACCCGGTTAAGGTTGTTAAAACAGTAACCGAAACTGCGTAAACCAAAGTTTTTTTAGTACCGATTAGCTTTCTAATTACTAAAAGACCTTGCAGGGAAAGTACGGGGTCTGCCAACAAGTAGGCCATTAACGGACCTTTGTGCATCCCCAGCCTCATAAAATTCTCGGCAATTGGTACTTCAACCAAAGCCGGGAAATATGCTATTGCTCCAAACAAAACAGCAACAAAATTGGTCAAAATATTATTATTGCTGGCCAAAGATTGAAACTGCTTTTCAGGTATCAGTTGAGTAATTGCTGCAGCAAAAAACACACCGACTAGAAGCAGGGGGATAATCTGGCTGACAAACTTTACTGTTTCATCCCACCACGCCTGTCTTTTTTGGTAAGAAAGCCAACTAAAAGACATTACTAGTTGAATAAGGATCAAGGGCAGAATCAAACTATACCTTAAACCACTATTGATTGGTGCTGTGCCAGTAATTAAAATCGCAGCCAAATTAGCCCAAAACCAGAAAGTTTTCTTGCCTTCCAGCTGATCCAAATCCTGTTCCACTGCGTGCACATCTCCGTCCTCATGACCGTCCCCGAAAATACCTTCCATAATCAAACCTGTTAAAACTGCAAAAGCTACTGAAAAAACCAACCGCATTAAGCTTAAATCCCATCCCAATCTTTGCCCGGTTAAAACCAGGGCAACAAGATTAAAAGCCGGCCCGGCATAAAGTAAAGTAACAGCAACTCCCAACCCGGCCCCTTTTTTCCAAATCCCGGCAAAAAGAGGCAGAATAGTGCAGGAACAAACCTCAATCAAAAATCCGGCAGTGACTGCAATTAAATAAGCCAACCCTTTTTTGGTTTTGCCGGACAAATATTTTAAAACCTGCTGGGAATCAACCAGACTGTTGATTGCACCGGCAATAAAAAAAGCAGGAATTAAACAAAAAAGAACATGGGCGGAAAGGTAATTAACCAAGCCTAACCAACCCTGGTAAACCGCTTTCCCAATCAACTCTTGAACAAATCCTTGACTCAAAAAACTGCCAATTTGGTTCTGCCATAAATAAATAACAAGATAAGCACCAGCCAATAAACCAATTACCCAATTTTTCTTAATAATTTTAAATATTTTCATAAATTATTTCCGGTTTTGAGAAATTAACTCTTTAATTTTATCCACGTTATCAATAAACCCTGTTAAAACAGGTTTATCATCAACTGCTAGAACAGGACTGGACATTACACCCAATTCCATAATTTTTTCAATTCCTTCTTGACCGGAAACGTATTCGACCTCCTGATCTATCCCCAGTTCATTGACCGCTTTTTTAGTCAGCTCTAACAGTTTTTTACATGTGGGGCAGCCGGAGCCCAAAACTTGAATTTTCATTACGACACCTCCTTTAGTAAATCAAAAATTAAATCGCTAATTTTTTCCCCCTTTTGTGTAAGAAAATAATACTTGCGTCGTCCATCGCGCCGGCTGTCAACCAACTCTTCCTTTCTCAAACTACTTAAATGGTGAGAAATTAAACTTTGGCTCATATCAAAATAGTTATTCATCTCGCAAACACAGCATTCTCCCTGCCTTAAAATGCAAATTAATTTTAACCTGTTTTCCTCCGCAACCAGCTTTAATAGGGAAGATATAGCTTCTATTTTTTCCGCCTCTTCTTTATTAGGTTGGCAACATTTATATGAATGCATGTTCATACATAGTAAGAAATGCTCTTTTATTTGTCAAGAATTGAAGTTGCAAAAAAAGTATTCAAAAAATAAATCCTATTGACAAAGGGTCTTTTCATATATAACATCGTTATGTATGGACACAAGAATGGGGAATAACTGCTGTGGAAAATATCCGGAAAAACGTTGGGTGCAGTTTTTAATTTTAAGAGTGCTTTATGAAAAGCCTTCTTACGGCTACAAGATTGTTGAGTCTATTGAAAATTTAAGTGAGGGGAGACATAAAATTAAACTCGGTTCGGTATATA
>CAZBPF010000109.1:0-2027 GCA_964493745.1 uncultured Gammaproteobacteria bacterium | reverse complement strand
GAAAATACCGAGTATCCCGGAAAAATATTCAAGTATTTCCCGGGCTGTGAGGTACTTCGGAAAATAAGGAAGCTCCGAAAGGTACCCTATCCTTTTTCGTATCGCGCTGTCATTTATGTTTCCGCCCAGTATCTCCACGCTGCCTGCCGTGGGTTTCAAAAGGCCCAGGAGAACCTTCATAAGTGTGGTTTTTCCGGCGCCGTTAAGCCCCAAAAGGCCGAATACCTCGCCCTTTTTTACGGAAAAAGAGACACTGTCCACAGCCAGGGTTTTATCCCTTTTCCAAAAATCCAGCGCCTTAAATATTTTTGTTACGTTGCCGGCTTTTATTACGTCCATTTTTGCCTCTCATCTTCAGGATAATAATATATTTTATAAACTTTTGAGCAAAATGTCAAGAGAACCGAATGCCCCCTGGAAACCGCAATAGAAAGGAAAAGAACGATTGAAAAAGGCCGCAAATCCTTATAGAATAATAATCATAATAAAATCATTCATTTCACCCGGTGGGTGAGAAAGGAGTTACGGCCCATGTATAGTATACAACAAACAACTTTGCCTTTCCAGTTAAAAGAAACAAAAGATTGCATGACCTCAAGAGGCGGCCTTGCTGTGTATTTTGAGGCGGCAATAAAATTCGGATTGCCTGAAAAAATCAGGGAAATATTCCCGCGTCCCGGCTCAAACC
Source organism: uncultured Gammaproteobacteria bacterium (assembly GCA_964493745.1). Lineage (GTDB taxonomy): Bacteria > Patescibacteriota > Microgenomatia > UBA12405 > JAHJSD01 > CAYSLZ01. Next base: position 1,339 of record CAZBPF010000109.1, on the reverse strand, counting down.
GGGGACATAACGCGCATGATATAGTAATGTCAGTAGTATTAATGATGCTTGCGGGCGGACAGCATATGAACGACATAAGGGAAATAGCGCAGGATAAAGGGCTGCTGAAATTATGCGGGATAAAAAAAGTTCCCAGCCCGGACACGGTGTCCAGGTTTTTAGGTAAAAAAGGCAGCCTGCGCAGGCTTACTTTTCTTGTTGAATATTTAAATAAACAAATACTGAAATACATGTCTTTAAATGAACTGACCATTGACATTGATGCCACCCTGATTGAGAGCAACAAACGGGATGCTGTAATGACCTACAAGGGTTTTAAAGGATATTGCCCCCTGCTGTCGTTTGAGGCATCAACCGGTTTATGCCTTGCCGGTAAATTCAGGAACGGCAATGCCTCTCCTTCTGCCGGCATAACAGACCAGATAAAATATATATATAAATATCTTAAAAAACTCAAAAAACAACTCAGATACGTACGAAGCGATTCCGCCGCTTACAGCCATAAATTCTTTGATTTTTGTTTCGAAAACGACATTATCTTTACCGTAACAACGGACCACGATTCTGCCGTTATTTCAGCGGTAAAATCGATTCCTGAAGATGATTGGAAACCTCTTTACGACAAAGACGGCATTAAAACCGACCGTGAGTATGCTGTAACTGTACACGCCTTTAACGCCTCTACAAACGCCTTTTCTCTTGTTGTACAGCGCTGGTTAAACCCTCAGATGAACCTCTTTGAAAATGAAAAATACTGTTATTATATAATCGCTACCAACAATTTCAATTCTGACGGCAGAGATATTATTCTTTTTCATAATAAGCGCGGCAACGCCGAAAATTACATCAAGGAACTAAAATCCGGCTTCGGCCTTGAGAATATCCCCGCCGCCGGGCTTTATTCAAACTCTGTCTATTTTTCCATAGGATTATTATCCTCAAACCTTGCGGTTGGAGTCAAAGAATTCCTGCCCGAAGATTTTAAAACGTCCACTATTGCCACTTTGCGCTTCTACATCATTTCGGTTCCGGGCAAAGTTGTCAGGCATGGCAGGCAGCTTATTTTAAAACTTCAAAAAAGATTCCTGCTTCTTATCCGATACATCCGGCGATGTATCTCTTCCCGCTGTGCTCAAACCTGAAAATTTTTATTCGGTATTAAATTGATTTTTCGGGCCTGGTATGCCCGCATTTGTTAAAGTTTCAGTTTTACACCCACATCTTCTGAAATCCAGCTTTAACTAAACGGTTTTTTACGCCATTTTTTCAAAATCCGGAATCTGCCGCTTTAAAAATTTTATTCCATTCCGGTTTTTATGCCCTAATGCGATTTTTGGGA
>CAZBPF010000108.1:0-2033 GCA_964493745.1 uncultured Gammaproteobacteria bacterium | reverse complement strand
GCCCCGTAATCATACCAATCTACTCCCTGAAAAGCACCTTTCGGATTTTTCCATACTTCCCAAAAAATCGGTTTTTCTTGTGGCTGGTATGTCAGTTTTAAGCAACCCATATTTTAACAGTGTAACCCAAAAATAATAGTTTTTTCTTTTAATTGATGGGTTTTATTCAGTTAAATTTCAGATAAAAGAAAAAAGGACAGTATTTCCCCGTAGCCTAAAATGGCTAGCTCCTGCGCCTTCCGATAGCTATCGGAACAACATTTTAGGCTACTCCCCGCGCTGTCCCTGCTGTTGTTTTGCCTTCCCGCCTAATTTGCAGCACTTTGCTTTTTTATTTTTAATTGAGTTTTATTTGAACAGGCAAAATGAAAAAAGCAAAAAGCTGCAAAGCCTGACCCGCAGTCAAAACAACCCCAAGCTATTTTACATAATGGGCATTATAGTAGCAACTATTTTTTAAGGTGTAAACGGATTGTTTTCGTTGTCCTATAATGTACATTATGCACTGACGGGCTCCGCCAAATAGCCGCTGCGGCCAACCCGCCCCAAAAGACAGGTTCACGGTTAATTTTACACCGGCATGAAAACGGGTTCCAGGGGAAAGAAGCTTACATCATAACTCTTAGTCAAAGGTAAGCCTCGTATTGCTTTAGCCCAAAAGACTACGGCATAAACCCGCAGGTTCCGGCCCGCAGGCTCTTTTATTCCGTTTCCTTTTGTTCAAAACCAATACTTCACTTGTGGGATGCCTAAGAGTTATGAGTAAGCCAGGTTGTAGCCAGCATGCAAGCCGGTCGGTTAGCCTAAAACAGGGGAAAACCTTAATAACCGCTTAAGCCACCTTTCCAGCCTGCGGGCGGGGAAAGTCAAGGCTTCCGGTAAAAAGTTTTTTGCCTTCAGATTTTCAAATAAAAGAAAAAAAAGTTTTTGCCGGAACCCGAAGGGCTTGGCCTTGACTGCGGGTGGTGAAGGCTTATCTTTGCTTAAGCGGTTTTAAGGTTGTGGGGAGGTTTCCAGTGGCTGTCGATAGTGCCTGGCCTGTTGCTACTGGTTGTGGGCCGGGAGCGGCGGCGCAGGGGCTATTTTACATAATACATGTTATAGCTGACAGCGTAGCCCCGTGGGATGGATTCTGCGGGGCTGCTCCTATAACTCGTATTATGTAACTTAGCTTGGGGTTTTATTTTTTGGCGCTGGTTTTTGTCTGAGCGTCAGGGCAGCTTTTTGTTTTTTCCTTTTAATCCGCTTTATTTCAACTATTCACTTAAAAGAAAAAACAAAGTGCTGCAGGCGGGCCAGCACAAAAACAGTGACAAAAAATAAAACAGAAGGGACAGCCAGGCGGAAGGGCAAAAAAGACAGAGAGAACTTTGCAAAATTCCACTTTAATCAACTTAATTTTATTTTGCAAAGTGGCTGGATTTTTTGCCCTGGTGCAAGGGTGGGTTTGGACGATTAGTGCTGGTTACCTGTTTCCTTAAAAATTCGTTCTCTTATGGATTCGGCAACAAAGTTATTCAGTGACATTTTTTCCTTCATTGCCAGTAAAGCGGCTTTTCTATGCAGTTTTGCTGATATACGAACATTAAAACTACCTTTAAACGGCCTTTCTGGCTCTACTCCCCGCTCTTTGCAGTCTGCAAGGTAAGTATCTATCGCCTCTTTAAAATCTTCTTCAAGCTCTTTGCCTGTCTTGCCTTCATAAGATATAAGACCTCTTATTCCAAGCACTTTTCCGTAAAGCAAATCATCTTCTTTGCTGTACTCAATGCTTCCGGTGTAACCTTTGTATTCTAAATCTCTCATAAGTCTAATACCTCCTTAATTTGTTTTAACTGGTATTTTTTCATTATTCCCGATGGATGTGGCTTGTGCAACATGATCGGGACTCCTTTATCATTTTCAAATTTGACCCTGGATCCTGATGTTTTTCCCTTTTTTACTTCTTTAAAATTAAAGTAACCCAGTAATTTAACTACCTCGTTATAATGAAAATCATTTGGCATACTTAAAAACCGGGCAATTAATTTTTC
>CAZBPF010000107.1:0-2054 GCA_964493745.1 uncultured Gammaproteobacteria bacterium | reverse complement strand
CGATCACAAAGAAGATAATATTCTGTCTATTAAAACAAAAAAGGGAATTGTTTTTATTCCTCTTACTCTTCCCCTATCAAGGCCGGGTGCTTTTTCTTTGACCTCTTCCGGCATTCCCTTTTCGGCTTCGGCATTAGTCGTAGTCGTTTCCTCAACTTTTTTAGTCGGCTTGGGGTTTCTCTGGTTAAGATTAGTCACTTCCGGAATGTTTTCCTCGCTTTCTTCAACCTCTTCTTCTTCAATAACTTCCTCCTCCTTAACCGGTTCAGTCGGTAAGGTTTCAGGAATATTTTCTTGGTCGCGGCGGTGTTCTTCAGCTTGTTCTTGTTCGGTATCTTTTCTAACCGGTTCACTTTCACCCTGTTCAAACCGCTGAGGAGAAGGGGTAACAGTAGCGGTTGGCGTTAGCTCCGGTGAGGGCTCCGGTGTAGGTGAAGTTTTCTCTTCAGAAACAACTTTCACTTCCACTTTTGCTTTTCCTTTATTTTCATATTCATCAACCGCCTCGCTAACCAAAGTATAATCTCCTTCTGAATAATTTTTAGTGTCCCAAAGATACTGGTATTCACCTTCCGGCCATTCTTTTACTTTTTCTCCATTGATATAAAGAATAACTTTATCTATCGCGCTTTCGTCCTGAACATCAAGTTTAATTTCAACTTCACCGCTGACCTCTGAATTATTCTCCGGGCTTAAAAACGAAACCGCCGGATCTAAAACGTCTTCTCCCAAAACCGCCGGTTTAGATTGAACCAGACCATAGCCGTAATAAGAATCCTTTCCGGTTGGTCCAAGGTCCAAAGCAGTATTGCGTAAACCTTCCCTAATATTTTCCTCTTGATTGGAAATCATTAAGGCGGCTGTTGCTGCTACGTGCGGTGAAGACATTGACGTTCCCGACCAAGTCGCATAACCTCCGCCGGGAACGGTGGAATTTATTGACACTCCCGGTGCGGCTAGTTCAGCCCCAGCACTGGAAAAACTAGCAAAGTCATCACTGCTGTCTGTTGCGCTGACGGCAATAACACTGCTGTAGGCGGCCGGGTATAAAAGTGAACCTCCGTTGGTATTACCGGCGGCGGCAACGGAAATTATTCCATTACTAACCGCTTCCTGCAATTTTTCTTCGAGTATTTCACTGTCATAAGTACTGCCGATTGAAAAATTAAGCACCTGAAGATTATTATCAATCGCCCAGTCAACTGCTTCAACAACGTCGGAAACATAACCTGACCCATCACTGCCCAAAACTTTTAGTCCGTAAATACCGGTCTCCGGAGAAACACCGGCTGTGCCGACCTCATTTAAAGATGACGCGGCTATACCGGAAACATGTGTTCCGTGACCGTGATCGTCCATCGGGTCTTCGTCTTGATTAACAAAATCATATCCGCCTATATAACGGTTTTGAAGCTCCGGATGAGTATAGTCTATGCCGGTGTCAACAATACCAACACTGATTCCGGCTGCCTGGGTTGTCTCCCATACATCAGGAGCGCCGATTCTCTCCACACCCCAATCAATTGCTTCTCCAACTACAAATGTTGGATAATCAACCTCTAAAGTTTCGATTAAACCGGAAGCGTTTAAGTCATTTTCTATTTCTTTGTCCGTTTCTTTAGGCAGGCGGGCAACAATCAAACCTTCTTTTTCTGAAATAATTTCTCCACCCCGGGCAGTAATTGTTTCCAAAATTCGGTCAGCTTGGTCAGGCGATCTAGCGCTGATTATTTTTCTGGAAAAATCCGTTTTTTCGGCAACTGTTTTAGTTGATATTTTGGTTTCCGGAGAAACTTCGGAGTTGGCAATAAAAGTGGACTCTTGGCTGTCTTTTTCAACTATCTCCAGCGGTTGAGAAGTTTCTGCTTCTTTTTGATAGAAACTAAATATTAACTGGACGGCAGAAAAGCCGAGAATAATTAAAACGGCATAAATTAAATAACGCCGGCCTTTTAATTTCATTATTGTTCTATAATATATAAAATCATTTTTTTATTCAAGTATGGTAAAGCCTCTGCCTTTGCAGTAGCAAACTTTAGTTTGCGCAAAATAAG
>CAZBPF010000106.1:0-2055 GCA_964493745.1 uncultured Gammaproteobacteria bacterium | reverse complement strand
CTCCTGGAGCGGATATTTTCAGGTATGTTATTATTAATTCATGGAACGAATTTATAAAAAGTTCCTGGTTTTTTTATGGCAATACAAGTGGAAATTTTTAATCTACTTGTTTATATTGATCTCATGGACGGCTGTTTCCAGCATTGAGCCATATTTTTATAAACTATTTATTGACTCCTTTACCAGTCAAAATTTTGATTTCATTTGGCAGGTTTTTAAATACTTTGTCGCTATTAGCTTATTTAGTGTCATTGCCTCACAATTAACCTTTCTAACCGGTGACTGGCTGTTAATTCCGGTTCTTGAAGATATAAGATTAGCAATTTTTAACAAAATACAAGAACTTGATTTTGCTTTTCACATTGAGAAAAGTACCGGCAGTTTAATTTCCGGTGTTAAGCGCGGTCAAAACGCTTTTTGGGTTTTATTCCATGATTCAAGAGAAATTATTAGAGTTATTGTTGAATTTATTGTCATAATTATTTTTCTCTCCCGACTAAAAACTTTGGTTTTTTTAGTTCCCACCCTCAGCTCATTAATAATTGTCGGCGTCGGACCTTTTTTACTCCGGAAAAACTTACAAGCGAGAAGAGAGTTTAATAAAAAAGCTGACCGGTTATCGGGAATTATTACCGATAATTTAATTAATTTTGAAACAGTTAAGTTTTTTGCCAAAGAAGACTGGGAAATCAAACGTTTAAAAAGGTTTTTTATCGGCTGGAAAGAAAAACTTTGGGACTATGCTTGGACTTTTCGATATTTTGGAACCACAACCAGTTTAATCAGTTTTGCCGGCGTGACGCTGACTATTTTTGTCGGTATTAATAATGTACGCCAAGGGCTTTTGAGTCCCGGTGAGTTTATCATGGTAGTCGGATTTATCCGGTCTTTTTACGGTAAGCTGTCCAATCTGATTTACCGGGTTAGGGATTTGCTTAAAAATAAAACCGATTTGGAGCGATTTTTTGAAATTCTTGATGAGGAGATTGAAATTAAAGATCCCGTCAACCCGGTTGAAATAACCAAAATTCTCGGTGAAATTGAATTTGACAACGTATCTTTTTCTTACCCTGAAGGGAAAGAAGATGCTTTGAATAATTTTAATCTGCAGATCAAGCCGGGTGAGTCAATAGCATTAGTTGGAGAATCCGGTGCAGGTAAAACTACGGTAACCAAACTTCTTTTACGCTGTTATGACCCTGACGAAGGCAAAATTCTGGTTGACGGCAATGACATTAAAAAATACCGGAAAAGTGATTTACGCAGTCATATCGGAGTTGTTCCTCAAGAACCGATTTTATTTAACCAGACAATTGAATATAACATTGGTTACGGAAAAAAAGAAGACGCCTCGCATGAGGAAGTTGTTAAGGCGGCAAAAATGGCCCTTTTAGACGAATTTATTATGACTTTACCCAATAAATATCAATCAAAAGTCGGCGAACGGGGAATTAAACTTTCCGGCGGCCAAAAACAACGGATGGCTATTGCCAGAATGATTTTGTCCAACCCGGAAATTATTATTTTTGATGAAGCTACCAGTCAGCTGGATTCAGAGTCGGAAGAGAAAATTCAAAAGGCCTTTTGGAAAGCGGCGGAAGGAAAAACAACAATTATAATTGCCCACCGGTTGTCAACAATCACCCGGGCTGACCGGATTATTGTCATGGAAGACGGAGAAATAATTGAAGCTGGTACGCATGAAGAGCTGGCGAAAGATGATAAGTCGCGTTATTACCGTTTTTGGCAGTTACAAATTAATAATTAGGTCTTTTTAAACCAGGGGATAAGAATAGAAGTTGATTCTTTGTACTGCTGATATTTGCGGTTGTCACCGTATTTTTTTTCGTATCTTTTTTCCAATAAAGGTATGCCGGAAACAAAAAGCAACAGAGAAGTAATATAAATCGGACTGATAATCAATAGATATTGCCAGTCGGATAAATATGGAAAAACGGCAATAAATAATCCCGCCCAGCAGAGGATTTCACCAAAGTAGTTCGGGTGACGGGAATAGTTCCATAAGCCAACATCGGTCCATTTGCCCTTATTCTC
>CAZBPF010000105.1:0-2071 GCA_964493745.1 uncultured Gammaproteobacteria bacterium | reverse complement strand
TGGCAACGGCAAAAATATGCTGGTGGTGGCTTTTGGCGGTGTTGGCTTTAGTTATCAACATAATTTTTGTTCGCAAAAATAAGGAGGAAATAAGAGAAAACAAACGGCTGTGGCTTGTTCCGGCAGTGGTTTCTCTTTTCGCCTTTCTCGGCGACCTTATGGCTCACCGCTGGTTTGAACCGTCAGTATATTGTAATTGGATGTGGTTGATGGCAATCGGTACTTTTATTTTGCCATTTGGATTTTTGATTTTATTTTCTCGTTCTAAACATTAACCTCGCAGGTTTTAATTGATATTCTTCACTTTTTGTCAAAAAAAGTGTAATATGAAAGAGAAATGGGGTTGAAACACCAAATAAAAAAATTATTTATTCCTCAAAAAGATAATAATTATCGGGCCGGATTACTTGATTTGCCCTTCCTGGCCTTTTTAACCGGTCTTTTTCTTTTCAGTCAGCTTTCTTTAAATGTTCTTGCTGTAGTTCAGCCGGGTGTTTTGGGTTACGCTTCCGACATTACTCCGGAAAGAATAGTTGAACTGACTAACCAGGAAAGAGTTGATCTAGGACTGCCGCCTTTAAAACTAAACGAGACGTTGTCTCAAGGAGCGCAGTTAAAAGCCGGCGATATGTTTGCCTTCGATTACTGGGCTCATAAATCACCAAGCGGCCGCCAACCGTGGGAGTTTTTTCGTGAAGCCGGGTATGAATACCGGGTAGCCGGTGAAAATTTAGCCCGAGATTTTATGAAATCCGACGATGTAGTTCGGGCTTGGATGGAGTCGCCGACACATAAGGAAAATATTATAAATCCGAAATATCAGGAAATTGGTATCGCTGTTGTTGACGGAACTTTGGGAGGTATTAAAACTACTTTGGTAGTCCAGTTTTTTGGGACACCGTCAAAATCAGTCGCCGCAGTTCAGCAGGAAACAGAACCGGAACCTGAATCTCCTGTCAAAGTAGCTGACGCCGTAGTTGTCCAGGAAGAAGAATCCGGTGAAGAACCGTTGATAAATCCGCTTGGGTTTACTCAAAAGATAAGTACTTTTGTAATTGGTTTGGTCACCGGGGCTTTGCTTCTTGACGGCTACTTGTATTTGAAGAAAAAGATTTACAGAAGCACGGGAAGAACAACCGCCCATCTCGGGTTTATGGGATTGGTTTTAATTTTGATATTATTAGGTGGGAAGGCAGGAATGATATTTTAAAATGAAAATTATTAAAAGAGAAGTTGAATACAATCCGGTAAATTTTTGGGTGCTATTTTTTGGATTTTCTCTGTCGGCCGGCTTATTTTTTAGTTTTCCCTACCGAATGGAAATGCAACGGTGGGTAATTATCGGCACCGGAGTTTTTTATTTTCTTTGGGGGTTGTGGCACCACGGTCAAAAAGGTGATTTGTGCGTTAAAATTGCCTTAGAATATCTACTTTTTTCTATCTTGGGGACAAGCATCATCCTTTCTACTGTACTCCGCGGTTGAAAATGATATAATTGTCCGCAATGAAAGCATACTTAAGAAACATTACCAAAGGTAAAGTCACCTGGTCTGAATTAGGGACGGAAATAAGAGATTTTATTCTTGCCGAGCCCGATAAACAGTATCAGTTGATAATTGGGTCCGACTCGCGTTCAAAAGACGTTCGGACCAAACCCGGAATTGATTTAGTTACGGCGGTGGTTATACACCGCAAAGGTAACGGCGGCAGGTATTTTTGGTCCAAAGAAAGGATTGAAAATGTTTATTCGCTCAAAGAAAAACTTTACCGGGAAACAGTTGCTTCTTTGGAAGCGGCCAGAAAACTGCTTGATATATTAAAAGAGGATTTAAACGGACATTATGAGGAACTTGAAATCCACATTGATGTCGGTGAAAACGGCCCGAGCAGACAGATGATAAAAGAGCTGGTTGGCATAGTCAACGGCAATGGCTTCAAAGCAAAAGTTAAACCGCGTGCTTTTGCCGCCGCCTCCGTCGCCGATAAATATACTTAATATAATAAATATCACCTTAGAGGTGATATTAAGTATACACCTTTAGTAATTATTAAATATGTTATTATGCTTATA
>CAZBPF010000104.1:0-2103 GCA_964493745.1 uncultured Gammaproteobacteria bacterium | reverse complement strand
ATAGAGATCTATTTCTTCCTCCGACCATTAAAAAGCTGTTCTAATTTTTTTATTTCTGTTGTTTTGGTGAAGATAATCACCTTATCATTTTCGGTGATGAAATCTTCTCCATGTGGTATAATCACCTTACCTTGCCTGATGATTGCACCGATAATAGTATTATCAGGCAGTTCTATTGATTTTAATGGCTTATCAATTATTTTACTGCTCTTTTGGGCAATCAGCTCTGCTACTTCAGCCTCACCTTCCTTTAAGAGGGTCAGAGAGATAATCTCTCCCCGCCTTAAGAAACGCAGGATAGCAGCGGCAGTAGTCAAGCGCGGGTTGACCACTGCATTAATACCGATTTTCTCTAAAATAGGGATGTAATTGGCTCGACTGATCTTGGCTACTACCTTTTTGGTTCCCAGGTGTTTGGCCAGCAGGGAAACCAGCAAGTTTTCTTCATCATAGCCGGTGACAGCCACAAAGCCGTCGATGGTCTCAATTCCTTCTTCCTTTAAAAGAGCAATACTGGTCCCGTCTCCGTTAATAACCAGAGTTTGGGGTAAGGTCTCGGCAATTTTCTCACATTTTGCCTTGTTCATCTCAATGAGCTTGGTCTTAACCCCGATTTTATTTAACAGGGAAGCTGTCTGAATGCCGATATTGCTGCCACCTAGAATAAGTACATTCTGCATAGCGCAGGATTTTTTATTGCAGATCAGTTCCAGATCAGCATAGTTTTCTTTTTTAATTAAGATATAGACCTTGTCTCCAATTAATACTTCATTATCACCGCTGGGAATGATTAGTTTGTTTTCCCGGTAGATGGCCACCAGGAGGGTGTCTGGACCAAAGTGAATATCTTTAATCTGTTTATTGGCAAAACTGCAGCTTTCTTCAATTTTTAAGCCGAAAAGAGAGATTCGTCCACCGGCAAAGTCCTGGGCTTCACTGACATTGGTAGGGGTTTTTAATAGTTTGACAATCTCCTTGGCTGTCGCCCTTTCCGGGTTGATGACAAAATCAATACCTAACTTTTCTTTGGAGAGGGAATTGCTGTACATGTATTCGGTATTTCTGATGCGGGCTATTTTTTTGGCCACATCAAACTGTTTGGCAGTCATACAGGCGATCATGTTAACCTCATCAGAACGGGTAACCGCAATGAGCATATCAGCCTGTCTGATTCCGGCCTGTTGTAAGATTCGGACATTGGCACCGTTTCCTACGATGGTCATGATATCCATATTACTATCCAGGTCCTGCCGGATATCTTCTCTCTTATCGATAATAGTCACATCATGGTTTTCTGCCGAGAGTGTCTGGGCAATCTGGCTGCCTACTTTGCCTGCGCCGATAATGATAACTTTCACAATATTCACCTCTTGATATTTAGAACTCTTAGGTGCAATTCTTGAGATTTTGTGTCGGTTGAGAAGTTCTTCTGAAAGTAAAAAATGAGAAACTCTTTTCCAGCTTCTCATTATTAATTATTAGGGAAAGATATTTTCCCATTTTACTATCGAGGGCATTTTATACCCTTTTTAAAGTTTTGTCAATATGATAAAGTAAAGAATAAACATCAAGATATTTTAAGGCTATTTATGTATTTTTCTAAAAAACCCCTTACCAGAAAAGTTGGTGAAATTAACGAATGATATCAAAAAGAACGAAACCACAGTTACTTTTAATTAATCCATGGATTTATGATTTTACAGCCTATGATTTTTGGTCAAAACCTCTTGGTTTATTATATCTTGCTTCTATATTAAGGAAAATTGGTTTTCAAATAGATTTTATTGATTGTATGGATCGTTATGCTCCAGAAGTATGGAAAGTAAAAAAAATAAAAAAATGTTTTTTATCTAAAAAGGATAAAGATGGAACAGGCCCTTTTAATAAGACAAATATACCAAAGCCCAAAATATTAGAGCATATACCCAGAAATTATAACCGCTACGGTATTGCCGAAGAAATATTTCAAGAAAGGGTAAGAAAAATAGCCAGACCGAATGCGATTTTGGTAACCTCTATCATGACATATTGGTATCCCGGCGTAATTAGAGTAATTGAAATTATAAAAAAACATTTTCCGGATTGCCCGATTATACTAGGTGG
>CAZBPF010000103.1:0-2108 GCA_964493745.1 uncultured Gammaproteobacteria bacterium | reverse complement strand
TAGTTGAGGTGTATTTACTCTTATCTTGTAATTTTGTTTTTTTCTTAATTTTGGGACTAAATGTTATATTTTTTGTATAATTAAGTTAGAGCTTTATCATCTAAAAACCATTCTACCTTACCGGAAAACTGCGCTTCTAAACGCCCCATAAGACGTTCTTTCTTAAGAAGATTATTACCGGATTCAAAAGGTTCCTTAAACTTCGTGTTATAATACTCCATGTTTGCTCGTTGTCCCTTGACAAAGTCAGGGTGGGTTTGGGAAAACGTGACAAAGCGAAGGATTTTGGATTTATGCCTTTTAATGGTGCGGATTGCGGTGTTTAACTTTTTGGAAAAGGAGGGAGAGGGGGTCAGATCATCGATTTGATGCCCGTCTATTTCTTCGGGAGGGAGTCTCGAGAGCTCCCCTAACATGAGAGTCATATGCCGATAAATGGTTAATTCGGGTTGCGCACCTAATAGCGAGTCTAATAATTCTCGGCGCTTCTTAGTAAGGTTCTCGGGCTGAAAAAAGAGTACATCGTGCGCATGATAAAATTCCAAGCTTTTTTTGCTTAAGGGCTTTCTATACTGAAGATAAACTGTTTTTAGCTTCTTTAAAATTTCTTTCTTGACCCGTCTCATTCCCTTTTCTGTGAATCGATGTGTGGGCATAGCAATTAGTACCCTGTCGCAAAAATAATCGAGCGGCTTTTCCATACGCTCTACATTTCCAATAAAATCCCGCAGTTCACGAAAAAAGCGAGTAGGTGCGGAGATGGTTAGGATGTCAACCACATCTAACGTAAATTTACGGCATAAGCCGCTAACTCCGGCCGCAGAATCAATATCGGGTATTGGAGGGGCAGATCTCAGCGATTTTGTACACCTTTTATTCCCCTCCATGCCCGCTTGTATCTTTTTCACCCAATCACGTAAATCCTTTAACTCATTTCTTTCCTTATCAAATCGTTTCTTGCGAAATTCAAGTAAATCCGCCTTAATCCCTCGATTTAACTCTTGCATGACGTGAAAAAGGTCAATTTGGATAACCTCTTCTCCGAATACCTGCCTGATGCCGGCGATAAGGGTAGGGGAAAGATCACAAGTAATGAGGTCGGGGTCCACCCCTAAGTTTTTTAACCGTTTCAGAAGTCGGACCGTTGCATCTACGGTCTCTTTTCTGACAATGTGAGTAAGTAAGTCCCGTTTTTTTCTCTGGTGACCGATAATGAGACCACAGGCTTTTTTTTTCCGATAATATCCCTTCCGGTTGAGGTAAAAGTCCCATCAATGGTCACCGCTTTAATTAACTCGGCTTCGTCAAGCGATTTATCCTTCTTAATTGAATTAAGATAGGCTTCGGAGTGAAGTTTTATCCAAGTATAGATAGTATCAGGGGGCACGTCCACGTGATGGCAGTTTTTAAGCACATCGGCAATTTGTGGGGCCGTCACATTCCCTTGATAGTACCGCTCCAAGGCATAGAGGATAATGCTCGGCGTGTACTCTAATTTTGGAGGATAATCGGGATGTTTAGGTGAAAATTGAGTACCGCAATCCTTACATATAAAATACTTGACGCCAATACGGACATATCGTTTTTCTCTGGGACTCCCTAAGTCCACAATTGTTCTTGTATAACTAGACCGGGGTTTTAGTGCTTTAGACTGGCACGTGGGACATACACCATCAAAATATTCTTTAGCCGCGATATTGGTGTAGGTCGTCTTAGGAGGGGTCTGAAAGTCCATATATAAAATGTATTAAGATCAGGATATATTACGGTGTAATATCCACGTGATATAACGGCGTTGAAACATTTTTTATTTTTCTCACCTTACAAAAAATATAACATTTAGTCCTTCGGGGACATATATTAAAAAAAATGAAATCGTATCAGAAAGCACTAGATTCATATTTTAAAGCTTTTAATTCCATAAAAGAAATACCTAAAGACAAAAGAGTTCATTCACAAGATATTAGGTATGATTTTCGAAGGTGTATTTGCCTATTGTTTATAATTGAATGCTATGGTCATTTAAATGATAGAGAAAATATGGATAAAAATCTCTCAAAATTATTTAGGCTAGAAGAAAGAATTAAAGATCAGGAGGAAAAATTCGA
>CAZBPF010000102.1:0-2130 GCA_964493745.1 uncultured Gammaproteobacteria bacterium | reverse complement strand
TTGCTTCTAATTCTTTTTTCGGCTTCTTTAGTTTTAACAAATTCCAGCCAATCACGGTTTGGTTTTTTCCTTTTATCATCAGTAATTATCTCAACCAAATCGCCGTTTTTCAGCCGGTAGTTTAACTTAACCAACCGGTCATTGACTTTTGCCCCACAGCAGGAATGTCCAAGATCAGTGTGTATTTGATAAGCAAAATCAACCGGCGTCGAACCTTTTGGCAATTGAAAAATGTCTCCTTTAGGGGTCAGACAATATACGTAATCCTCAAAAACCTTAACTTTATAATGCTTATGTTTCCCGCCGTCCCGCCAGGATACCAGCTCCTTAACCCACTGATAAGAATAATCGGAAATGCTTTTTCCACCCATTACTTTATAGCCAATGTGTGAAGCCGGCCCAAACTCGTTATATTCATGCATCTCAGGAGTTTTAATCTGAATCTCGGCTGTCAAATTATTTTTCCACTTAATTGTTGTCTGAATTGCCCGGTAACCATTTGGCTTCGGTCTGGCAATATAGTCATCAAGTTCTTCCCTTAAAAACTCCCATTGGGTATGAATTACTCCCAAAGCGGCATAACAGCTGGGAATATCAGGAAGTAAAACCGTCAGACCGATTTGGTCCAAAACGGCAGAGGGGTCTTTCTCGGTAATCTTTCCCTCACTTAAATAGCGCTGGATTTTATTATACGTACTCCATAAACCCTTTGCCCGCCCAAAAACTTTTTTATACCTTATCTGCTTACTACCTAATTCTTTTTTTATTTTTTCTTTTAAATCTTTAACCAACTCTTTTCTTTTCCGCCGGTCAGCTTCTAACTCACTGCATAACCATTCAAACTCCTCCGGATAAAGAACTTCAAAGGCCTTGTCGTCAAGTTCACGCTTGTAGGCCCCCAAACCGGCATACTCGGCCAACGGCGAATAAAGATGGAAAATCCTTTTAGCAAACCGCTCCTGACTTTCAACCGGAAGATATTCTAAAGTCCTGGCATTATGAACTTTATCGGATAAGCGAATTATTAGCACCCGGACGTCTTCAACAGAAGCCAGCAAAAATTTCCGAAACTGGTCAATTGACTCCTGATGGATAGGAAATTTACGCGCCGCTTGTCTAAAATTACTCACCCCGTCAACAAGTAGGGCGACATCCAGGCCGAACTTTTTCTCCACTTTCTCCAATTTAACTTCGGCTTGGCACTCATCCAAAATATCATGAAGCATAGCGGCAATAATCGAATCCTCGTCTAAGTTTAAACCGGCCACCAGCTGGGCAACAGATAAGGCGTGGTTTACAAACGGCTTCCCCGAAAGACGCGTTTGACCTTGATGAACTTTTTCAGCGAAAAAATAGGCCTCTTTGATCTTATCCAAATCAGCTTCCGGATTATACTCGCCGACAGTTTTTAATAATGACAATAATTTATCTTTAAGATTCATAGTTTTTCTAATTTAGACCTATATTTTATCATTATTTGCCGGCTGATATCTTTAGGATGAAAAGCAATTAAATGCGGCTTGGTAATTTCTGTTGTTTTACGACGCCGCATCCACCATAACTGTATTCGACGCAGAGCTTTTTCAACTATTGTGCGCGATCGCGGACTATAGTTGACATCTTGATGAGGGGAACTGCTACATTTCTGAGCGTTAGGAAGATAATTTTTAACCCAGGAATTGGCGGCAAATAATTTTTGATAAATATTATCCTTGTCAACCAACGGCTTAAGCTGAACCAGTTCATAAGCAACAAACAAGTTTCGGTCAAAAACATCTAATCGGCGTTGGTCAACAAATAAATTTAAACAAATTTTATTCTTTACCCGTTTATCACCGGGCCGCCGCCGTCTACCTAATAAGCCAACTAAAATAGTAACCAACAACCGGGTTGTCCAAAGCCAACCAGCGGAAGTAATAATTAATAAATCAATGTCATCTTCTTTTTTGGCATTACCTGCGGCAACACTGCCTGTAACGCCAACAAACTTTACTGTCGGTATAAGTTTAATTAAACTTACAGTACGTTCAGCAATCTTTATTTTCTCGTCTGAATATTTTTCTCTTTTTTTACGAAGCCGGACAATTTCCTTGCGGCCGGGTAGGAAATAATACTTACCCTGTTTCTCTA
>CAZBPF010000101.1:0-2145 GCA_964493745.1 uncultured Gammaproteobacteria bacterium | reverse complement strand
AACCTCGCCTCCCATTTCCAGACGGAAACGGAGGTCGTTATTTTCAGGAAGTGCCATTTTAATTCCATAACTGGTTGTCCTTGAACCCGCCAAAGGAGCAAAATCAACGGCAATAACTTTTGACTCAAACTCTTTATCGGGATAAGCATCCAATAGAATAGTTCCCTTCATGCCCGGCTTTATTTTTACGACTTCCTCTTCATCGGCCTCTGCCCGGAAATAAACCGATTCCGGGTCGGCGATAATAAACTTAGCATTAGCCGGAGTAACATTCACACCCGGAAACGGCTGGTCGATACCGATCACAATTCCTTCGATCGGAGTAGTTAAAGTAGAATATTTCAAAGCCATTTTTCTAACTTCAACGTCTAAAACAGCATTATCAAGATCAAATTGAGCTTTTTCCAAAATTCTTTTAATTTCGTCGGTAATTAAATGTAAATTTTTTTCCTCTTGATAATCATCATGAACTTGTTCAAAATCCCAACGATCACTCAAATAATTATTAACTTCTTTTTGCAGTCTTTTTTCCAACTCGTCTTTATCCAAAGAAGCGATTGATTGACCTTTTTCAACCTTATCGCCTTTTTCTACACCAACCCAGGCCAAACGTCCCGAAGTCTGAAACCGAAGCTCAACTTGGTCATCCGCCTGCACTGTTCCAGCCAAAAAAATTGATTTTGATTCATCTTCCGCCGATTCAACTTGACCGATTAAATCAACTTTATTTTTATTTAAAGCGTAAAAACCACCGGCAGGTAAAATTATGGAAACTAATAATAAACTAATTAATGTGAATTTAAACCTTTTCATCTTACGCCTCGGTTATCCGGATATTATTGGTTGCGCCTTTAACGCCGATATTATCTCCGGAAACAATTATCAGCTTATCACCGGTTTTTATTTCTTTTTCCTGTTGAAGGATATCTATTGCCCGGTTAATCGTTTCTTTCGCCGTTTCCTCTCGGCCAAAATCTATTTTAAAAGATTGAATATTATACCCAAGAATCATTTTATCCATTACTGATTCTGTATCAGTAAACCCAAATATCGGCAGTTTCGGCCTAAATGCCGATAAGGAAAAAGCAGTTTGACCGGATTTGGTAAAGACCAAATAACCAGCCGGTTGATCGTCTTCTTTTATAAAATCAACCATTTTATCAGCCAGCCGGACTATTGTTTCATCATTAAGCGAAAAACGTTCGTCTTTGGCGTATAAAGAAGGCGGCAGCAATCCTTCCAGTTCCGTTGCCTTAATAATCTTAGCCATCATTTTTACCGTCTCAACCGGATAATCTCCAATTGCCGTTTCTCCGGAAAGCATTACACTGTCAACACCCTCGTAAACTGCATTGGCAACATCAGTAACTTCTGCCCGTGTCGGTTCGGGTTTTTTAATCATCGACTCAAGCATTTCGGTGGCGACAATCACCGGTTTACCTTTAACTCGACACTTGAAAACTAATTTCTTTTGCAGACCGGGTAATTTTTCAAAACCGGTTTCCACTGCCAAATCACCCCGGGCAATCATTACTCCGTCACTGGACTCAATTATCCGGTCAATATTTTCAATTGCTTCAGGACCCTCGATTTTTGAAATTATTCCGATTTTCTTATTGACCTCCCTAACTAAATCTCGCAATTTTTGGACATCCTGGCCGTCACGGACATGAGACAAAGCCAAATAATTAATTTTCGTACTGAGAGATTTAATAAACTCAATTCTTTCCTTGTCTAAGTCCGGACGAGGCAAATCAACAATAACAGCTACCGGTTTGCCTACTGCTTGAGCTGACCGGCAAATTATTTCTACCATTTGCTGATGCCAGTCAAGCGTATTGTGTTTAGTATTCAAACGAACTAAATTTACTCCGTTCTTAAAGATTTCTTTTAAAATACTTTCATCCCTAGTCGCCGGACCGATAGTAGCAATAATTTTGGTTTTCTTATCAACCATGACTTTAGGATATCACAAATATCAACGGCTGTTAACAGTATCAATTAACCAATTGCCGTCAAATTTAGATAAACTAAAAACTTTTATTGTGTCCCCGCCGGAGTAATTCATAGTCACTTCTACTTCAGCCGTACCCTGATTAACATCGTCAGTATATTCAATACCGCTTATCTCATACCCCTGATCAG
>CAZBPF010000100.1:0-2211 GCA_964493745.1 uncultured Gammaproteobacteria bacterium | reverse complement strand
AACCACAAACACTTTCTGCCTGCTGATGGGTTTCAAAGGGTAATCCATTTGCTTTCCATATACTAAAACCGCCATCGAGATTGGCCACGCTTGGATATCCTTGCAGGTTAAGCAAATTGGCAACCTTTGAACTGCGAACGCCCCCGGGACAGCCCAGTATTATGTTTTGATCTTTGGAAATTTTAGGAAGCCTGTCAAGTATCACCGATAGTGGATGATTTAAGACATTGGGAAGGGGTATGCTTTCTATCTGTACCTCGTTCATCTCTCTGACATCAATCAATACAGCTTCATGCTTTTCTATTAATTCCATGGCATCCTGCGGGGCAATGTGTTTCACCCCTTCGATGTGAAATTCCTGTAATGTTGGTTTATCTGTTGTTTTTATCATTTTCCTGTTTTTATCATTTTAATTTATCAAATAACTTTGAAATCGTGTCAGCATAGATTTTTTGAATTGATTCCTCATGCTTTTTCATCGGATACGATGGAATTAAATCCAGCACCTGTTCATAATTTAAATTTGAGTTAAAAATTGTTTCGGTCGCTCCCTTTAGCATTTCATTAACTGCCTCTTTAACTTCGGCTTCACTTAAACCTGTTTTCAGGGCTTGTTGAAATACCTCATGAAACAAAAACCAAAAATACGTTGGCCCCATTGCGGTAATCGTTGCGTATGATTCGAGCGCATTTTCATTAACGTTTTTAAACTTTCCTAAGGGAGCAAATAAATTATCCAATAAAGATGATAATTCTTTATTTACACCTGCGGATAAGGAATAAACATTAAACCCTTTTCCAATAATTGATGGTGCATTGGGTATAACTCTTGCCACTGGCACCTTTTTCCCCAAGTATTGATTTATTTTTGATATAGTTATTTTGGGTGCAAGCGATATAACAAATTTATCTTCGGTAATGACTTCCTTTATTTCGTTAAGAACACCGTTAAAATCAGGCGGATGGATGGCCAGAAAAATAAGGTCACATTGGTTAACCAAATCTGTTGTTGATGAACTGGTATTTACCCCGGCAAATTTCGACACCAATTTGTTTGATTGCTCAATCTGTGTATCAAAAACAAAAATTTTTTCAACTGCTTCCTTTCCCCAAACTTCAAGAAGAATATTGGTAATCCGGCCTCCTCCAATAAACCCAATTTTCTGTTTTTCTTTTACCATTTTTATAAAATTTTAAAAGATTGATTATTACTATTTGTATTCATTAATTTTTCCGCATGTTCATAAATATCGTTTATTGGCCGCTGTTTTATCATTTTACCAAGCTCTATGGCCTCTTCGGCTTGCTCTTTGGTACAGCCAAGCTCTAATGCTTTTTTAAAATGATAGTCGAGACAGGGACGGCATCCGCCTGCTATTGATGCTGAAATACCTGCCAATTCGATGGTTTTTGCATCAAGATGTTTAAAATTTTCCATATCCTGTACAATTTAATGATTTAACCCCGTAGAAAAAAGGTTTGCGAAACTCAGCGAGGTTAATATCCAGTAATACAATTAGTTGCTTTAAAAACTGTTTTCAACAGGGTTAACAACATCCTCCTTTTTGATTATCAGTTGAAGTTTTAACTGAACGAAACCCTTCCTCTGTATAATCAAGCGTAATTTCTGAAAGCATTTTCTCTGCATCAGGGGTAATAAAAAAATCAACTCCGCTCATTTGAATAACCGAATCATCCGGAGCCGGATTTTCTTCTACGCCCATTTGCAAAGACGGGCTGCAACATCCCTTTACGGTATAAAACCGGATACCTCCTTTTGGTTTTTCACTTTCGTCAATCAGTTTCTTAAATTGGTTTAATGCATTTTCTGTAAATTTCATATCTTACTGTTTTTAGGGCTTGAAACGAAATAAACTTTACATTTAAACTTGTTATTTCGCATCAAGCCCTTAGTTTATAAACTTACTGTTATTCTTTGGGTGTCAGTTTCCCCTCTTTTTTCATTTGGCGGGTCACTTTGGCCCAAAGGTTTTCGCTTTCATATAAATCCCTGAGTTCTTTTACATCGGGGAAACTAATGGCTTCACCCTTGCAAAGACTGGCACACGTTGTGCAGCCCACCACGCACGAAAGGGGGTTTCCCACTTTTGGCCCCTGTTTGGTCCAAATATAAACACCTTTCCCGCAGTTCATGCACATTCCGCATTTTACACATTTAGAAAAATCAATGGTTGGGTTCCAGTTGACTTT
>CAZBPF010000099.1:0-2211 GCA_964493745.1 uncultured Gammaproteobacteria bacterium | reverse complement strand
AAAAGATAAGGTTTTTTCTTGAAATTCAGGGGTTTCTGACTTAAATCCAAAACATGCTTTAACGGATTTATTGGTAAGAGACACGTAAAAAGTGGATGGCTAATTCTAATATTAACATTGACAAGTTTGACAGACAGGGTTATTCGGATACTTTGGAGTTGATAAATAAACACAACTTGAATACAGTTTGTTTATCCGCTGACTGTCCGAACCGGTATCAATGCTTTGCTGATAAAACCGCCACTTTTATGATTTTGGGGGATGTTTGCACTCGAAACTGCCGTTACTGCGGAATTCAAAGCGGCCGACCGCCGGCAGTGGATGAGGATGAACCGCGCAGGATTGCCAAAGCAGTTAAAACGCTTGGGCTTGATTACGTGGTTATTACTCAGGTAACCAGAGACGACCTTAGTGACGGGGGTGCAGACCAGTGGGTAAAGACAGTAAAAGAAATCAGAAAATTATCACCTGATTGCAACATTGAGCTTTTAATATCCGACTTAAAAGGAAATTGGTCAGCGCTAAAAAAAATAGTTAGTTTAAATCCAGAAGTAATTAATCATAATATTGAAGTGGTCGAGCAGTTATTCCCCCGGTTGAGGCCGGAGGGCAATTACAATCAGTCAATTAAATTACTTAAGCAAGTTAAAAATTTAAACAAAAAAATAACAACTAAATCAGGCTTAATTGTCGGGCTGGGTGAAACTAAAAAACAGATAATTCAAACAATGCGGAATTTGAGAAAGGCGGGGTGCGATATTTTAACTGTCGGACAGTATTTACAGCCGAGCAGTGACCATGCCGACGTAGTAAAATACTATCAACACAAAGAGTTTACGGAATTAAAAAACATAGCTTGTGACATGGGTTTTTTAGCAGTTGAGGCCGGCCTGCTGGTCAGAAGTTCTTATCGGGCAAAAGATGTTTTTAAAAATTAAGATTTATTATGAATAAAAAAAATATAAACAGGTTATTAATTTTAGTAATATTAATTTTATTTCTTTTTTCTATCTATTTTGTCTATTTGCTTTTAAATTCCTCCACACCGGCAGATAAAACAACCAATAACAAAGAGGAAGTGGGAGATTTTACTAACACAAAGGTTAAAATTGCGGAATTTAATACTGATAAAGACAATTACAGTTCTTATGAAGAAATTAAGCTGGGGGTAAATTTAATTGCTGAAACTGAAATTAAAAATGCGGAAATTAGAATTACAGGTATTAAACCTTACCAAATTGCTTATATTAAAGAGACAAAAGTAGCGGATTTACCAAAAGGAGAATCGACAATATTATTTGAAGCCCAAGCACCGTCTTGCACTTCCGGATGCGGCGGGGTTTATCCCGGTCCTTACAATATTAGCGCTGAAATATTTGTTGAAGATACTTTAATTGGTAGTGAAACAACGAAAATAGAATTAGTTGAAGATTAAAATGGATAGGTATAGATTGCTGCCAAGAATAGACAATAACGCTCCAATGCAGATGGCAATTGACGAGGCAATCGCTATCTCCCACTCGAAAGACAAGTCCCCGCCCACACTTAGATTTTACACTTTTACCCCGCCGGCAATAACTATTGGTTACCATCAGGAAGTAGAAAATTTTGATGTTGATGAAATAAGGAAAAAAAAGTTTGATTTTGTCAGAAGATTAACCGGAGGTACAGCTGTTTTACATAAAAACGATTTGGTTTATTCACTAGTTTTACCTGAATTTTCACTGCCAAGAAAAATTACTAATGCCTACAATTACCTGTCGAATGCGTTGATCCGCGGTTTAAAAGAACTTGGGTTACCGGCTAAAAAAAAGAAATTAGTGTCTGAGGAAAGAAAGGACACCTGCTATTTAAATTCAAACCCGTACGATATTGTTGTTAATAATAAAAAAATTTCCGGCAATGCTCAATCTAGAATCAGAGGGGTGGTTTTACAACACGGAACAATTATTATTAAAAATAACCTTCCCGAACTTTTTGATTGTCTAATCTGCGAAGATCGACAACGAAGAGATTTTCATGCAACCGCAAGGAAAAAAGTAACAAGCGTAGAAAAAGAATTGGGAAGATGCCCTTCCATCGCAGAGGTTGAAGAAGCAATGATTTCCGGGTTTAGAACTTTATTCTCCCAAAAAGGGATCTTGTTTAGAAAAAAAAGTTTAACTGATTACGAAACAACTCTTGCTGAAAAACTCTACCGAGAAAAGTATT
>CAZBPF010000098.1:0-2222 GCA_964493745.1 uncultured Gammaproteobacteria bacterium | reverse complement strand
TGGCGGTTTGCTCTTGCACAATATTGCCATTGTTTGCCGGCATTAGAAAAAGAGGTGCCGGCCTTGGCCCGGCCATTACTTTTCTTTTTTCCGGTCCGGCGATTAATATTGCAGCTATATTTTTAACTTTGTCGGTTTTAGGCGTTAATATCGGCTTGGCCAGAATCATTTCGGCTGTTTTCTTATCAATCTTGGTCGGGCTTTCTATGCAGTTGGTATTCAGAGAAAAAACAGAAGACGGTAATCTTTTTATTGAGCAGAATAATCAGCCTTCGTACGGTAAAGCGACTGTTCTTATTTTTATGCTGACGATGATATCTGTTTTAGTGGTTAACGGTTTGCAAATAAATCAATTATTCAAATACTTTTTAATGATCGGTTTGGCTGTCGTTGTCGCTGTAATAGCCTTGACTAAGTTTCAGAAAGAAACCAATAAAGAGTGGCTCAAAGAAACATGGTCTTTTACCAAAATGCTCCTGCCTATTTTATTTATCGGTGTATTTGTAGCCGGTTTTATTATGCCGTTTTTGCCCCGTGAGCTGATTGAGAAAATAGTCGGTTCAAACTCAATTACCGGTAATCTGGTCGCTTCTATATTCGGCGCATTTATGTATTTTTCTACTTTAACAGAAATTCCTATCTTGCAGGCCTTAATTGCCAAGGGCATGAGCCAGGGCCCGGCCCTGGCATTACTTTTGGCCGGACCTTCTTTGAGCTTGCCGAACATGCTTGTAATAAGGCGGGTGTTAGGCAACAAAAAAACAGCTGTTTATGTTTTATTTGTTGTTTTTTATTCAACAATTGCCGGCTTAATATTCGGCAGCTTAACCTAAAACAAAAACTATGAGCAAAAAAGTATTACTATTTTCTCTATTAATTGTCGGTGCTGTCGCTTTAGCCGGGTATGCGTCAAAAATTTCAAACCAGAAAACAGATAATAACCAAGCGGCGACAAAAACTTCAGCCAATAACTCAGATCAAATTTCCAAAACCGAGACCGCGGCCGATAAAATTGAGGTAGTTCATTTCCATGGTACGCAACAATGCTGGTCGTGCATTACGGTCGGCGAATATGCTTTAAAAACAATTAAAGAAAAATTTCCTGAAGAACATAAAAACGGAAAGATTGTTTTTAAAGATATTAACGGCGAATTGCCGGAAAACAGGGATATAGTTATAAAGTATCAAGCTAGAGGATCATCGCTTTTTACAAACGCCATAACCGACGGAAAAGATAAAATAGAAGAAGATGTGACGGTTTGGCGTTTAGTTAATAACGAAAGCCAGTTTATCAATTATTTTGAAAACAAACTAAAGAAGCTTTTGAGCAGATAATACAATGGGTTTTATCAATCTTTTAATAGACAGTTACAATATTCCGTTTTTAACCGCTTTTTTATTGGGCATTCTAACATCCATCAGTCCTTGTCCCTTGGCCACCAACATTACCGCCATTGCCTATATTTCCAAAGAGATTAAAACCGTTAAAAATACTTTACTCAACGGTTTGTTTTATACTCTTGGGCGAGGAATCAGTTATACTCTTTTGGCCACTTTAATTTATTTCGGTTTTTCTTCTTTTCAAATATCCAGAATTTTTCAAGGCTGGGGCGATAAGGTTTTAGGACCGGTTTTGATTGTTATTGGACTGGTAATGTTCGGGGTAATAAAAATAAAGATTGGCGGACACAACCAAAAAATTGAAAAACTGAAAGAATGGCTGGCTGGCAAAGGGTATATTGGTTCCTTGCTTTTGGGCGTTTTATTCGCTTTAGCTTTTTGTCCTTACAGCGGGGTTTTGTTTTTCGGCGCCCTTATGCCATTGGTTCTAAAATCATCAGAAAGTTTAATTTTGCCTCCTATTTTCGCTCTGGGTACAGGATTACCGGTCATTATCTTTTCGTTTCTTATCGCTTTTTCAATGCAAAAAGTCAGCAAAGCTTTTCAAATAGTTCAGAAAGTTGAAAAAGTAATGAGATATATGGTCGCTTCGGTATTTTTAATTACAGGAGTATATTATTTACAGTACTTAATTAAATATTTAATTCAATTATGATTAGCAATGCTTTTTTATGATGCTTTAAACATTACAATTTCTTAACATTGAAATCATAATAAGAAAATATCCCCTTGATATGCTGTATATGGGTGTGGATAACTTATATACAGTTGTCAAGGTCGATACATCTATCGGTAGCTTAAAAATAAATCCAATTACAATT
>CAZBPF010000097.1:0-2223 GCA_964493745.1 uncultured Gammaproteobacteria bacterium | reverse complement strand
CTATATAAAAAGTGCTCGAATAAGGTCCGCCTGTGTTCAAATGCGTCAAAAATACTCCAGTTATTATTAAACCTCAGGTCCTGTATTAAACTGTGAATGACAAGAATGTAATATATGTGAAGGTGCTGTATTAATTGGCGAACTCTATTTGGGCAAATGCCCTGATGCATAACAAAATTTCTTCCTCTATAGATTCGGCATATCTGCCATTCTATCGTTTCTCTGTGTTCTTCCAGGCGCTTTTTCAGATGTTTAGGCTTTTTAAACATCTCCTTTCCCAGACGATAAACGCGGTAAAGTAACAATGGGTGGTCAGACGAAAAATTGTTGAAAGCACTCCGAACAACTCCATCTTCGGAGTCCAAAAAGATGCTGAGCATGTCATAAGGATTAAGCATATGACGATTTGAAAACTTGAGATGAGCCAACAATCCAGATGGATTGGATTTTCTCCACAAAGCCCGTATATTAATTGGAAGATTTTTTGAAATGTTTAAAGGATAATCTAATGCCAGGCTACTGGGCAGATAGTCACAAATTCTTCCGATAATGGCTCCCTTCCCTTGTTGGAACAGGGACTCTAAGGCAATCCATAAATTTACAAGCCTTGATTCATCAGAGCGAGCAAGCATAGACAGTTTATGATACTGTAATGACGCAGTAATTTGGTCAGAATCCTGCGTTTTAATCGTGACGCATAGCTCAGCCAATTGAGGTATGTTAAGTTCTGGTTTTTTTGAATCACGAATATATCGAAGTCTGGAGTTGTCTTGTTCGGTAATTTTCCGGTAGCCATCCTCAGCAATAACCAAGGCTTCTGGAACACGTACTTTTGGTTGTCTGTTTGGCAAATAGAGTGCTACGAATGAAAAGAAGTTTTCCAATTTTTCTTCGGCTTCCTTCCGCGCCGAGTAGAAGTCCAAACTATTTACATCAACAGTAGCTACCTTTGCTTTTGTATCTTTCTCATAAAATGAATTATCCACCTCAGATAATAGATCTGTTGAACTTCTATCTGCTATGTTAATGCCAAAGGAAGTCAAATCAAAATCATTAAATTTAGGCCATGAAATTAAAAATTTTACGCTATATTTCTGTATTGTTCCAGAAAACTGATGGAATAATTTTTCGACTCTATCAGGAAAAACGCTAATATCGTTTTGTAACAAAATTTGTAATGAATCCTGGAGGGATAACGTGGAATATCCCTCTGCCTTAAGAACAATAGCGAGGGCCATTGTTAGGTTGTCTAATTTCTTCTGATATTTTTTTTCTGGGGGATTCTCAATTATGTTTTTTAGTTCTTTTAAGAGTATATTGCGATAATTTTTTAGAGATGCCTGTAAGATTAATGTGAGTCTTTTTATCTTATCGAAATCCTTTTTTTGCTCCTCTTTACTATTTGATTTATACTCTTTTTTTAAAGCATGAATATATCCTGTTGTATGAGGAAAATGCTCTTTTATTATTAAATCATTTTCACCGTGGCGTTTTGCTTCTCTAATCAATATTTCAACGTTTCTTTTGAACGATCGAGTCTGTTTAGCGACTTCAATAGCCTCTAAAAGTTCGTCTAATATAGTTTGTATGTTCGAAGTTCGAACTTGCCATGAGACAAAAGTTTCATCAGAAAAAAGATCTTGCCATTTTTGGATAAAAAATTTATGGGCTTTACTTGAAATACCCCATTCTTCCCATTTTTTGTTTGATGGAAAAAGCATATAAACTCCTGACATTTCCAATTTGCGTAGGCGTAAAAAAAGACTTGACAAAAATGAGATTTGCTATATTGTAATTTCAAACACTTACCCAGATAATAAAGGGCCCAGCGTTGACCGTAAGAGGCTCGATTGAAGCCCAGGTCAACCTCTCGGCCCTTTTTAATTTCCATACCTTAAGTCTTTTGTCAAAATCTGTTTCATGATGTAGGAGCTGATAACAGGTATTTAGCTCTTCTTTATATTCAGCCTATGTGCTTGATAAAATACGGATATATGTCCAAGCCTCCAGGGTTAGATTCTCCTTGCGCCACCAAATTTTGCGTCGCGCCGGCAGGCAGGCACATATACGGAAAGGGTGTGTAAATTGCCACCGGCAGAGTGTCATTACAGTTGGTGTCCGAGTGTAATGAAAACGGTACAGCAATGTAATTGTATAATAATACAAGTCTGTTACGTATTACACTCATCCTGCCGTTCATCTCGTCTTTCTGTACGCAGTGTC
>CAZBPF010000096.1:0-2284 GCA_964493745.1 uncultured Gammaproteobacteria bacterium | reverse complement strand
CATAATAGATAATTTTATCATTAAAATTATAAATTATCAAGCCCAACGGCTCTAACAACAAGCCGCTTTGCGTTCAAGTTAATTATGCATATAGACCCGATAACAAGTGTTTTTTGGTTGGCAATATTAATAATGTCAGTGGTCGTCCATGAGTTTTCTCACGGCTGGATGGCTTACCAACTAGGGGATACCACTGCTAAAGATTTTGGCCGTCTTACCTTAAATCCTATTAGGCATTTGGATTTTTTTGGCTCTTTTCTTGTTCCTCTGGCTATTTTTGTTTTTTCAGGCGGGCAAGCTATTTTCGGCTGGGCCAAACCAGTGCCTTTCAACCCCTATAACTTAACGGATCAGCGATATGGAGAAGCAAAAGTTGCCTTTGCCGGTCCCGGGGCTAATTTGGCGGTCGCCTTGTTTTTCGGCCTGCTTTTGCGGTTTACTCCCGATAACCTTTTAATTTCCCTACCCGGTTTGGTCCAAATTTTCAGCTTAATTATCCTTCTTAATATTATTCTGGCTATTTTTAATTTAGTGCCTATCCCTCCTTTAGATGGCTCTAAAATATTGTTCACTTTTTTGCCTGCTTCACTTGGCGGGGTAAGATCTTTTTTGGAGCAGTACGGCATTATTGTTTTGCTCTTTTTTATCTTTTTTGCTTTCCAGTGGATTTTGCCTATTGTTTTTTCAATTTTTGAGTTGTTTGTCGGTCAGTCCTTGATGTTTTAGATTTTTTACTTTCCATAATAATAAAAACCCCCTGAATTTTCTTCAGGGGGTTTTATTTCTCAGGTAGAGAGGGTTTTTCCTAATCTCGACAAAGAGATTAGGGCCTACTTTCTTTCTTCCAATTTTACAGTAGTGGTGCCTATTTTATCCCCGCGCAAAATCTTTATTTCTACTAAGTCGCTTGGTTTTGATTTGTGAATTAGTTCTTGTAGGGGATTTTTGTCATTAATTTTTTTCTTGTTAAATTCCACAATAATATCTCGTTCCATCAATCCTGCTTTAGCCGCAGGGCTGTTAGGGACAACAGCGGAATCGCCAGAGCCGGGTTCTCTGATAATCAGGGCGCCGTGATCAACAGGCAGGCGGATGCCGTATTTTTCCTGAAAAATCATTCGCAGTTCTTTATTAATCATTAAATAGCGGACTCCCAAAAATGGCTGAATAATCCGGCCGTACTTTTTTAAATCAGCTAAATCTTTTTTGGCGTTGTCAATCGGGATGGCAAAACCGATGTTTTGCGCTCCCATAACAATCGCCACATTAATGGCGATTACTTTGCCGTTAATATCAACCAACGGGCCTCCGGAGTTGCCTGGATTAATTGCCGCGTCAGTTTGGACAAGGCCGCGCAGTTGAGCGGCGTGGCCGGAGACTCCATCATGAGCGGTAATTAGACGGCTAAGGCCGGAAACAACGCCGGTAGAAACAGTGTTTTGAAAAGCACCTAAGGCATTGCCAATAGCAACAACCGATTCGCCTAATTCAACTTGTTTGGAGTTGCCCAATTCAACAGTAGGGAACTTTTTCTTTTTAGCATCTTTAATTTTTAAAATGGCTACGTCATTAACAGGGTCGCGGGCTAAAATTTCAGCTTTGTGTTTCTTTTCATCTGCCGTGACAATAGTATAGTCAACGTCAGGCGAAATAACAACGTGGCGGTTAGTGACAATAATCCCTTCCGGGGATACAAGAAAACCGCTGCCGCCGCCAATTTTTACCTTTTGCCTTCCTTCTTGGCGAAATTGGGGAATTGGCTGGCCGTAAGGGCCTAAGAATTCATCGAACGGCTGGACGTAGTATTTTTTAAATTTTGGCAGGTCCTTGCTGATAATAATGCTGACTACTGCCGGGGCGACTTTTTTAACAACATTAACAACTGGTGATTTATTATTCATATATAATTTCTCCTTTTTATGGAACTAGTATAATTCATTGACTGCGGTTAGTCAATATTGTAAGATGTATTAGTGTGGATATTGTCCTTGTGGCTCCGATGAGCTTCGTAATCGGGGCTTTAAATTACTTTTTAGCCCTCGTAGCTCAGTGGATTAGAGCAACGCACTCCTAACGCGTAGGTCGCACGTTCGAATCGTGCCGAGGGCACAAAAAGAAGGGGCCCATAGCGCAGTTGGCTAGCGCATCTCGATGGCATCGAGGAGGTCGTGGGTTCGAATCCCACTGGGTCCACCATATTGAATTTGAAGCGGTAGCCACCTCGTCCTCGCCTTCGCCCCTCGCTTCGGCAGGCAGTTTTGCGAGCAGGGCAAAGGGTTTTTTG
>CAZBPF010000095.1:0-2303 GCA_964493745.1 uncultured Gammaproteobacteria bacterium | reverse complement strand
TTTCCAGTTTCCATAAAATTTGAGGATCAATTTTGTCTAAATATTTTTTGATTAACTCTTCCGGCTTGATTTTTTTGTCTAAAACAATATTAGCATCGAGGTCAATTATTTGCCGGGTGAGTTCAACGGCTTTTGCCGTTTGGATATCTGGGTGATTTAAAGAAACTGGCTGAATTTTTTCAATATCATTTACTAATTCGTCTAAATTAATTTCAATAAATTTCTTATTGTTAATTTTTTCAATTGAATATTGATAGTTCTCTGCCCCTAATTTTGAGAGCATTTTTTCACCATCGGACTTTAAAGTTTCAAAATCCGGGTGGTAAAAACTAACAGCGTAATTTTCTCGGTATTGATTATCATTTTGATAATAAATTTTACCGACTTCAAAAAAAACTTGGTCAGGGATTTTAAGCTTCTTGTACTGGACTGTTTGGCGGTCTAGTGATGAGGCGATGGACATCCTGAGAAGCGGAAATTCACTGTTGACATTGTTTTCGGTGTAAATCGGCTCGGCGATTTCAGGTAGATAATTTGGCTGGTGGAGGTTTTCTTTGCCGACAATTGGCCAGGACCGAATTTCGTCATAACCGAGGTTGGCGAGAATATTTTT
The DNA here is from genome assembly GCA_964493745.1 of uncultured Gammaproteobacteria bacterium. Classification (GTDB taxonomy): domain Bacteria; phylum Patescibacteriota; class Microgenomatia; order UBA12405; family JAHJSD01; genus CAYSLZ01. Next base: position 1,690 of record CAZBPF010000095.1, on the reverse strand, counting down.
AACCGCCTTAATTAAATATAGTATTTTTGGAGTAATATCCGGCAGTTTTTCTGATGAAATTGGCTCATTAATAGGCACTTTATCATAGCCGTAAAAGCGAATAACTTCTTCAATCAAATCCTCTCCAAGGTTTAAATCTCTCCTTAAGGTTGGCGGAATAACTTGATATTTATCATTTGATTTTTCTATCCGGCAGTCAAGCTTTTTTAAAATATTCACTCCAAACTTTTCGGGGATGTCAATTCCGGCAAAGGCGGACGGTTTTTGCGGATCATATATTATTTCCGGCCGGTCGGGTTTATTTGGATAATAGTCATAAGTTTTAGTTACAATTTGTCCACCGCAGTTTTCTAAAATTAATGAAATTAAATGTTGGAAAGCTTGTGGAACCAATTCAGTATCGAGTTCTTTTTCCAGCCTGATGCTGGCCTCAGTGATAATATCCATTTTTCGAGCGTCAAGCCGAACTTTTTCCGAGTTATAAACGGCCATTTCAACCAATGTTTGATTAGTGTTTAAATCAATAGACGTTCTTTTTCCACCGATAACCGGCAAACTCGCCGCTCCTTTTGGATCAACGATTAAAAAAGCTTCTTGGTCAATATCTATTTCGGTTCCATCAAGAGTTGTAATTTTAAAGGGTTGATCAGCAATTTTCCATTTTAATTGGTGTGAAATCTTTTGACTATCAAAAGCATGGCAAGGGATACCGTAAATAAGCATGACATAGTTGGTTAAATCAACCAGAGTGTTGACTGAATTTATTTGGTGGAGTTTTAAGAATTTTTTTAACCATTTTGGAGAAGGTTTGTTAATTATATTTTTGATTTCTAAAGCCATTAACCGTAAAACTTGGTTTTGAGCAGAAACAGTAATGTCGGGTTTTTGGCTATTATCTATTTTTGACAGCTTAATTCCCGGAATTTCGAGTTTAAGATTATAAAGAATACTTAGGTCTTTGGCCAGCCCGTAGTAGCTTAAACAATCGCCGCGGTCTTTAGGTATTTCTAAATTAATAACTTTTTCTCCGTTAATCTTCTCTATTCCTTCACTAAGGTGGCCGATTAAAGTTAAATCATCGGCTGTCTTTTCAGCTGAAAAATCTAAATCCGGTAAAAATTCTTTAATTTTAGAATATATTATTTTCATCTTAATTCGGTTTATAAGCTAAATTTCCACCTAATAAAGTTCGAATATCGTCTATATTGTATTTAGCCATTGCCCACCGGTCTAATCCGAGACCAAAAGCAAATCCCCGCCACTGATTATGGTTAATGGCGGCTTTATCCATAACTAAGGGATGAATTATACCGGCTCCCCCCATTTCTATCCATCCGGCTCCTTTACAAACACGACAGCCGGCACCATGGCAGTTAAAACACTGCAGATCCATACCTAACCCCGGTTCTACTTCCGGATAGTATTTACATCGATAGCGGACGACAACATTTTCTCCGTAAATATTTTTAAAAAGCAAATCTAGTGTTCCAATTAAATCTTTCAGTGATATGTCTTTATTGACGGCTACTCCTTGATAGTGATGAAAAATGAAGTGGTTGGTCGGATTGACTTTTTCATTACGGTAAACTCTACCCGGAAAAGCGGCTTTAAAAGGCGGTTTTTCATTAGCAAGGAGGCGGGCTTCAATTGACGAGGCCTGGGTTCTTAAAAGATAGTCTGGTTCTTGAAT
>CAZBPF010000094.1:0-2304 GCA_964493745.1 uncultured Gammaproteobacteria bacterium | reverse complement strand
GTTGACCATCTGTCTTCTATTGCAGTAACTGCCAGCAGTGAGGAAGTAATCAACTTGGCCAGAGACCAAATCGGATATTTACTCCTTGACCGGCATAATATCTCTAACCCTGAAAACGCGGATTTTAGCTTTTTTTCCCAAACTGATATCTTGGGTACCGCTTCTGAAGTAACAGGGACATTCACAACTCTTTTATCCGGTATTGCCGCTATTTCCTTAGTCGTTGGTGGGATTGGGATAATGAATATTATGTTAGTGACAGTAACCGAGCGGACTAGGGAGATTGGATTAAGAAAAGCTTTGGGGGCGAAAAAAAAGATTATCAATGCCCAGTTTATTATTGAATCGGTAATGATTACTTTCACCGGTGGTTTAATCGGTGTTGGTTTAGGAATTTTCTTATCTTATTTTTTATCAAATACATTGAATTTACCTTTTAGTTTATCCGGACCTTCTATTTTACTGGCTTTTGGGGTATCGGCTGGTATTGGAGTTGTTTTTGGATTATATCCGGCTCAAAAAGCAGCCAACTTAGAACCAATTGAGGCATTAAGATATGAATAGTGAATAATAAATTAGAATTTTTGAATTATAAAGGGGGTGAAGAAAGTGAAGAATAAAATAATAATTGCCGTTTTAGTTACCGCAGCGGCAGTGGGCGGAGCCGGCTTTTTCGGAGGAATAAAGTACCAGGAAAATAAGGGCTCCGATCTTACTCAAGAATTTGCTCAGGGAGAAAAATCGGAAAAGATGGGACAAAAAATGGGATTAACCGCGGAAGGTGGAGAGTATAAACCGGTCAATGGGACGATAATCGATAAAGATGAAAACACCATTACAGTAGAAATGGCTGACGGAAGCAGTAAAATAATTGTTTTTTCTGACAGCACTGTTTTTAACGAGACTCAAGAGGCCGCTAAAGAAGATTTGGAAGTTGGAAAAAATATAACAGCATTTGGGACGGAAAATTCTGACGGAAGCGTGACTGCAAACAATGTTCAATTAAAGTCAAAATTACGAAATTTACCTGAAACAACGGCGGAATAATTTTTTAGCTTTTATTTTTTTATCATTAAAACGCTACACCTCCGCCAGCAGTTAAATGTCAACTATTATGCGCGATCGCGCACAATAGTTGTAAAGTTTAAGATTGATTAAAAATCGTAATAAAATTTTTTGGTAGAATTTGAAAGTGTTTAAAAGATTTGAAAGTAATCCAATAATTGAGCCTAACCCAAAAAATAAATGGGAAAGTATTAAGGTTTATAATCCAGGTGTTATTTGTGAAAATGGAATTTACCACCTTTGGTATAACGCAGTTGGTCAAGATTGGACACTTCGTTTAGGTTATGCAATTTCTAAAGACGGAATAAATTTCAAAAGGAAAAAAAATCCGGCAGTCGTCCCTTCAGAGTCTTATGACTGGAAAGGAATTATGGATCCACGAGTTACAAAAGTAGGTAACAAGTATTACATGACTTATTCTGCTGATAACGGTAAAATGCGGATGTTGGCTTTAGCAATTTCCGATGATTTAATTAATTGGAATAAATACGGCCTTGGTTTAAAAAATTGGAATGCAGTTAAAGCTGGTGTCTTTCGTGTTTTTGATGGGAAAAGACATCCGGAGAAAGAAGGAAGAGAACAACGGTCCAAGGCCGGCGGTATTTTTTCGGAGAAAATCAACGGCAAGCTTTGGATGATATTTGGTAATTCACATTTATGGATGGCTACTTCGAAAGACGGATTAAATTGGCATGCTAATTTTGATCCGTTTCTAAGTCCAAGAGAAGGGAAGTTTGATGGTCTTTCTGTTCAAGGTGGTCCCCCGCCGATTAAAACTGCAAAAGGATGGCTTTATTTTTATCACGGCCGCAGCGGCGAAAATGGTGATTATCAATTAGGGTATCTCATTTTAGCTACTGATAATCCTCGAAAAATAATCTATAGATCACAAAAACCAATATTTAAACCAAAAGAATCATATGAGATGTCCGGGATAGTTGATATTTTACCTGGCGGATTTAAAAAAATGCAATCAATGACAAAGAAAGAGCTAGAAGATTTTGTTAAAAAGTCTAAAGGAAATGGTAAAATGCCGGGAGTAATTTTTTGCTGCGGTGCTGTTTTAGTTGACAATCAGGTGAGGATTTATTACGGTGCTTCAGATACAGTTATTGCCTCTGCTTCAGCTCCAATTAATAAGTTTTTCAGCTAATTTATTTATTTTGTAATTTTCAAACGTTTTACTCCGCCAGCAGTTAAACTACAATTATTATCCGACGATCGTCGTATAATAACGGA
>CAZBPF010000093.1:0-2314 GCA_964493745.1 uncultured Gammaproteobacteria bacterium | reverse complement strand
TAATCTGCACGTGCTTCTTTAATACTCGTTAAATATTCAGGTGATGTTGCAGCAATTAAATCCTCGATAAACTCATCTCTTTCTTGAGGATCCATTTTTCGAACAGCCTGTATAATGTCATTTGTATTTATTTCCATTTTTATTGTGGTATCCATAATAAGCTCCACTATTTTTATTCGTTCTTATAAATATTTTTTTACTATACCTGTTATGGAATTTATCCAATAAAATTATTTTAACCCATCTTTACCATCATAGCTTATAAGTATATAGAAAACAGACACTCATTTTTAAATCTGATCACTACAGATTTTCAGCTTTCATATCGTTTCGTTTTTAGAGGACTATGAGATATATTAAGAGCACCATAAATCATTTTATGGAACGCATCCGCTTGTGATGTTTTTCTAATATAAAGACGTTGACGATCTTTTGTCATAAAAGATGTGGTAACCCTTTCATGAGAGGATAGCCGCTCCCGAATGTATTGCCACTGCATATGAATGTTGTTCTTTTTCAATTCTTTCTGGATGACATTTAAGAGATGGTAAGCCAAAACCGCAATAAAAATATGGGCATCGGCACGCTCTTCTTTTCTGTGAAAAATGGGACGTAAATTCAACTCTGTTTTCAATGACCGAAAAGCACCTTCCAGATTGGTTAACATCGTATACAAAGACCATATTTCCTGTTCGGATAAATCGGTTCGGCTGGTCCGCAAATAATAGGTGCCTGAAAAGCGGTCTTCTGCTCGTTTCTGATTCACTTTTACCCAGGTGATGGCCGATGCGAAATTGCCTTGTTGTTTGACCTCGATATGGTAATATTGTGAAATGCGTTTGTGCTTTTCCATCAGACGATTAACGCGTTTAACGACCTTGTCATAGGTTTTGACGCCGCCTTTTTGGCTTAAAGCCGCAGAGGCAAGTTTGAGATCATGCTCCAAGCGATTTTCGAACATCTGGCGCATGCTTTGTTCTTTTCTTGCTTTCAATTTGCTCTGACAGGTCAGGATTGCTTCGTCGTCTTGAACGTAAAGTTTGGCTTGTACTTTATTACGATGATCCTCTTTCACTGTGGTAAATGGCATGCTCTCCTGACTGCGCGGCAATTTTGGTTTTTTGCGGGAGACCACAATATAATCGTATCCCTGACTTTTGAGTAAACCAATATTGTCATCGGTCGCAATACCGGCATCCATGACCACGGTAATAGTTTGGGAAGTTTCTTTCTTTTCTTTTTTCGAATCGTAATATGTTGAATCTAAAGCCTTTAACGTATTTTCGAGTGTATGAGGTTCAGAAATATTGCCCGGCAATATACGACTGGTTTTGACAAAACCTTGTTCATCTATAACCATGGCCAATGTCAATAAGGGACAATCATTGCGTTTTTCTTTGGAGCGGCCTCTTTGTGCCTTTTTATTGTGTTTGGCAGTTCCTTCAAAATAGGTATTGGTCAGATCATAGAGAATGATCTTTTCCGGTAAAGAAAAAAGATCTTTTTCAGTTTTTGCCAGATAGGCCTCGATCTCATCTTTATGCTTAAGGAGTCGGTCGCTGATCCGATACAACGCATTGTGAGAAAGATGTGTAAAATCAACGCCGATCAATTCACCGATACCACTAATATGGCGCGCCCATTCAGCTGTTTTGAGTTCACTTCCCGGACGAACCAACCGGCCAATGATGGACAACAGCGCTACTTGTGTTTGTTTGGTGGTAAATCCTAATTCTTCCAACAAGGAATCCAGACCTAATTGTTTGCAGGCTTTTAGACCGACATATTCAGCGCCAAGGGTTTTAATTTGAGAGTTTTGCAGAGAATTGACATCAACGGATTTAAAATTATGTTTTTCTTGTTGTTCAGTCTTGGTTTCGGGTTGTTTTTCAAGATGCTTTTTAATAATTTTTTGTGCATAGTAGGTTGCCAGGGAATCAATCTTTTTGTCCACGGGCAGCATGGTTTGTTGGCCTGAGACCTTGGCTTCAATGGTGTCAGCCAGGAGTTTCCATTGATCTCTGGGAAGGTCCAAATACCCCAGATCGAGAATCACTCGTTGTCTGGGACCTTTTTCGGTACGGTAGGATTCTACGAGTCGATGGGCAATAAACTGTTTTTCGTATGGTTTATTTCTTCTTTTTATTTCTCTTATAAACATGTGTCAATATATGAAAAAAAAGTATTGATGTCAAGGATAAAATAACTGTACAGGTCACTACACTTTAAACCTAAACTAAAAAACATATGTTTAGCTCGCAAAAATATGAAAAAAACGCTTTTTTTAAATATTTATGGTAAAGATGGGTTAAGG
>CAZBPF010000092.1:0-2319 GCA_964493745.1 uncultured Gammaproteobacteria bacterium | reverse complement strand
AATAGTCATGGTTAACAAAGAGCTACAAAAAAATATTATTGAGGTAGTACTTAAATACAAGCAACCGGAAAAAATTGTTATTTTTGGTTCTCGCGCCCAAGGCAATTTTCAGGAAACTTCGGATATTGATATAGCTATTTTTGGCAAAAAATGGACAGATAAAGATATCAATATTGTGAAATTTAATTTAGATGAAAACATTAAGACGCCTTTAAAAATTGATTTAGTTAATTTTTACGCGCTTACAAAGGAAAAATTAAAGAATAATATTATTAAAAATGGGGAGGTAATCTATGAGTCCGGAAAGGATTAAGGAGTTGTATCAAGATTTCAATAATGCCCTAGGAAGACTAAAAGAAGCTCTCTCGCAAGATTTGTCAAAAGGTTCAATTGTAGTTGACGGCACCATTCAACGGTTTGAGTTTACCTTTGAGTTGGCTTGGAAGTTAATAAAAAATATTCTTAACTATAACGGCATAGCGGTAGAAAGCCCTCGGCCGGTCATAAAAGAAGCTTTTAAAGCTAAGGTGATAAAAGATGGCCAGGAGTGGATTAATATGTTAGAAGATAGAAACAAAACCTCGCACCTATATGATGAAAAGCAAGCTTTAAAAATTTATGAAAAAATAAAAAATGATCACTACCAAATACTGGGAAATTTTAATATCGAAATAGAGAAAGTGATAAAAAAACTCGAGGCGTAGGCAATGCTGCGCCATGCGCCTATCGCTTTGCCGGTAAAGGGGACTGTCCCTGAAGAGAGGGAGAAAAATAAGTATGAGCCCATTATCTCTGGTAAGTTCAAAGTTAAGACTTGATAATATGTGACATATAAATAAAATAGGCGGTTCCTCAGAACGCTGGTAAAATAAATCTACCACGTTAATTTTTAAAGACGTCGACACAAAAAGTGTCACGTAAATAAAAGGAGGTAACCGCCCATGAATTATGTCGGAGTTGATTTACACAAAGAACAATCCTGGTTTTATATTATGGATAACGCAGGCAACCGTATCTCTAGTATGAGTATATCAAACGAAATTAGTGTTTTAAAGCAATATTTTACTACCCTTGCCAAGCCATTCAAGCTGGCCGTAGAATCTACGTATAATTGGTATTATTTTGTTGATTTAGCGGAACAATTCGCGGAAGAAGTATTTTTAGCAAATTCTTATGAGTTAAAAGCTTTTGCAAAACGTAATAAAAAAACCGATAAGATAGATGCCCGACTTATAGCGGATGTTCTGCGAAAAGGATATCTACCTACAGTATATATTTCGGATAAAGGAATTCGCACCCTCAAAGAATCACTGCGACACAGAATGAATCTTGTAAAAGATAGAGCAAAAGTAATTCATAGATTAAAGTCTCTACTTGATCGTTTAGGGGCAATATGTCATGGGGATTTTACCACAGAAATGGCTTTGGATAATATTGATTTTATTACCATCCCTGAACAATACCATAGTGTTGTTAATAAGCACATACAACAGATAAAGTGGTATCGTTCAAAAATATATGCATACAAAAAGGAATTGGAGGATATTGTCTCTCTGGATCAGGATATGAAAAATCTTGTTACAATTCCCGGAATAGGAGATTTTAGCGCAGCATTAATAAAAACTGAAATAGCGGATATATCTCGCTTCAAAAGTTTTAATCGATTGTGTGCTTATGCCGGTCTTGCGCCGAAGGTCTCACAAAGTGGAAACATCACTAGGTACGGACCACTTAACAAAAACAGATGTAAGACTCTACAATGGATACTCATAGAAAACGTTATACATTTCGTTAAGGCAATGCCTAATGTTGCAAGAAAACTTGAAAGAGTAAAACAACGCAAGGGTTATAATACGGCTAAAGTGGCCTGTGCGCGTGAAATGCTTAAAATAATCTATCATGTTCTTAAAGAGAAGCGTCCGTTCTATCTTGAATATGTTAAAAAAATTAATCGGACACACGCGGTTACTGCGCTCCAAGGGGTCTGAAGTGCCACATTTTATGTGGTAGCTTCGTAGATTTGATTAGCGAGTAACCGTCTCCGATATTATCATGCTGGTCGTTATTATACGGCGCAGCCAATAGGTGACTGAAGTCCGATGTATTGTTCGGAGCTTCTTGTGATAATAAGTTGTGTTCTATGTATTTTGTAGTAAATGTGAGCTGGTAAAATTTATTCAGATGGGGAACTATGTCCACTATTGACTTTTTTGTCCATAGGTGACCCCTTTGACTTGACCCCTTTGATGACCCCTTTGAACGTCTTTGAACGTAAAATACTATGTCAAATTTAAGAATAGTTGGTTTAGCTGTAGGGAT
>CAZBPF010000091.1:0-2397 GCA_964493745.1 uncultured Gammaproteobacteria bacterium | reverse complement strand
TACTTGTTGAAGCCAGCAGTTTAGCCGGTTTACCGGGAATCAGTTTAAATGCCGGGTTTTCCGACAAACTACCGGTCGGAATTCAGGTTTTTGGTCCCCAGTTTAAAGAAAAGTTAATTTTACAAATAGCTGATTTGATTGAAAAAAATGCTTAACCAGACAACTTTGTTTAAGAACCGAGATTTTTTAAAATTATGGATTTCACATGTTTTGTCCCAACTATCCAGCTACGGTCTGCTTTTTTTGGTTATTTCAAAAACTTTTGAGTTAACTTCTTCCAGCGTTGTCACCGGAACAGTTTTTATTTCCTCCTCACTGCCGATGATTTTTGTTTCACCTTTTGCCGGCTCATTTGTTGATGCCTGGCCAAAAAAGAAAACTTTAGTTTTTACTTATTTTAACCATTTTATAATTATTTTATGTGCCGGTTTGGCCTATCTGACAAACAAAAATGATTTGATTTATTTTTTGATTTTTATGTATTCAATAATAACGACAATTAATGATCCGGCTGAGCTGGCTCAACTGCCGAATGTAGTTAAAGAAAAAAAAGATTTGTTGGCGGCTAATAATATTTTTTTCTTTACTGACCAGGTTTCATTAATTTTTGCCTCAGCTTTAAGTGGAGTATTGGTTTCTTTTTTGTCTCTGCCCTTAACTTTCGGATTAATAAGCTTAATGCCTTTAACCGCCGGTTTAGTAATCTCAACCTTACCTAGTAAAAACGGAAAAAGAAAACCGTTGGCAATTGGTGAGGAGGTTGAACGCTTAATCAGCCGGATTAAAGCCGGATATAAATTTCTTACTACAAATACGCTAATTTTGTATTCATTCGCTTTACTGGTAATTTTTCGGGTTTTAACCTCTTTGTCTATTCTTCTTTTACCTAATATCGCAACTAATATTTTTAATATTTCCGCTTATGACGCCGGTTATTTAATTATTCCGCCGGTTGCTGTCGGCTTACTAATCGGAACAATTGTTTTGAGTAAACAAAATGACAAGGACCGAAAAAATAAGTGGATTGGAACCGGATTCAGCTTAATGGGAATGATGATGGCGGCTATTGTTTTCGGACGACAGGGTAATTTTATTATTCAGCTTTTACTTGATCTGACTTATTTAGTTTTTCTCGGCATCTCTGCCTCGGTAATTTTTGCTCCGGCATTAACTTTTCTCCACGAATATACACCCAATACTGTCCGCGGACATACGTTTAGTAATTTAATGTTTGTTGTCCACCTGGCAATTGTTCCTTCTTCATTGTTGGCAACATCATTAGCTGAACTTTTGGGTATAAAACTGTTAATGGTTCTTCTCGGCGTAACCAGTTTTGGTTTAGGTATTATAATTATTAATAAAGGAAATGAAATCATCTTATCAACCAATAATCGGAGTTGAAGTTCACGCTGAACTGAATACTAAATCGAAAATGTTCTGCCGGTGTGTTAATGACCATTTTCAGGTTAAACCAAACACACAGGTTTGTCCTGTTTGTCTAGGTATGCCCGGAGCACTGCCGGTTCCTAATCAAAAGGCAATTGATAAAACTATTTTAATCGCTTTGGCTTTAAATTGTGAAATTAATCATTCATTTTGGTTTGACCGGAAAAATTATTTTTATCCTGATTTGCCAAAAGGTTATCAAATTTCTCAGCATTTTTCGCCAATCGCAGTTGACGGAAAAGTACCGATCTTGGTCAACGGCAAATTTATTGAAATTGGAATTAATGACGTTCATCTGGAAGAAGATACCGGTAAATTAATTCATCAAGAAGACCAAACACTGATTGACTTTAACCGCAGTGGGGTACCGTTGGTAGAAATTGTTTCCGCCCCCGACCTGCACTCAGCTCAAGAAACTAAAATTTACTTAAAACGAATTCAACAAACTTTACGCTGGCTAGGGGTTTCTGATTGTGATATGGAAAAGGGTTCAATGCGGCTGGAAGCGAATATTTCTGTTGCCGCTCTAAGCTCAAAGCTAAAAGCTAAAAGCTCTCTTCCAAATTACAGGGTAGAGGTTAAAAACTTGAATTCTTTCCGCTTTGTTGAAAAAGCCATAGATTATGAAATTAACCGCCAAATTGAATTGCTTGAATCAGGTAAACAACCGCGGCAGGAAACCAGAGGATTTGATTCTGACCAGGAAACAACATTTGTACAAAGAGGTAAAGAAGTGGCTAAAGATTACCGTTATTTCCCTGAACCGGACATCCCACCGTTTAAAATGAGTCATTCGAAAATTGAAAATTGTAAATTGAAAATTAGTAGACTTCCGTGGGAGGAGGAGAAAAAAATTATCGACGCCGGCGTCAGGTGGAAATGGGCGGAAATTATTGGCCGTGATTTAGAAACGATTAAACTGTTTTGGCAAACGGTCGATCAAAATATTGC
>CAZBPF010000090.1:0-2445 GCA_964493745.1 uncultured Gammaproteobacteria bacterium | reverse complement strand
GCCAAATGCATTACTAATTTATTCTACCAGAAATTATTCGCTTGATGATTGAAACATATTTTCCGGACTAAATCCTTCCTTCTTTAGTAATTCTTGCACTCCAGGGGATAAACTTTCAAAACAACCGTAAACCACTCCATCAAAACGCTGTTGTTCCTCACGAATCAAATCTTGAATTCTACCTCCCTGGTCAAGATGAGTTTTAATTTGACCAATTTCAGGAACAATCCGCTCTAATATTTCTATTTTCTTTTTCCCTTTTGATTCAATAACTTGGTTAAAATCAACAGACGGATTAACTGAAGCTTGACCGGCCAAAAACAACAACTTATAACCTTCCGTTAACAACTTTTGACTTTCGCCTCTACCCTCTTTCAACCAGCCGGTTAAATTATCCAAATGCCGCTCTTTATCCGGCCCGATTGTTACTTCAACACCCTCGCTTCTTGGAACAACAGTAATCGCTGTTTTTTCAAAAACTCTTCCGGAAATACCTAGCATTAAAGCCGCCTGAGAAGCGCTCATTTTCTCAGAAGTTGTAATCCCAAAATCAGCCCGCTTTGTTAATAGTTTTTTGAGTTCCGCCGCCTGGGAAAGCTGATTAGTCATCCCCTCACTTGCTCTTTCTTTTCTCATATGTTTTATTATATCACCATTCGGGAATTCCATCACATTTTGCGTCGCCGCAATCCAAATCTCTCAGCCAATCTCTTGGTCTTCTCTTAATGGATAAGGAATTTGAACTTACATTTTTTCTAGAGCTTCTATTCCAAGGAGGTCAAGCCCCGTTTTAAGAACAGCGGCAGTGGCTTGAGTTAAAAAGAGGCGGAAATTTTCAACCTCTTGCCTTTTGCCTTCAGCATTTTGACTTGAGCCGATTATTCTATGTTTTTGATAGAACAAATTAAATTTCTGGGCAACGTCAAAAAGATATTGGCAAATCAAATGCGGCCCGAAATTCTCAGCCGCAGATATAATGACTTCAGGAAAGATGTAAAACACTCGGAGGAGGGCATACTCTTCCTCGTTTATTTCGTAGCTGGTAGCTGGTAGCTGGTAGTTGGTAGCTTTGGCGAGGACACTCCGTGTCCGAGCGTAAGTATATTGTAAATATGGGGCAGAATAACCGTCCATTGATAAAATCTGATCCCAATTAAAAACAATATCTCTTTCCGGCTCCTGTTTTAAATCGTTAAATTTAACTCCTCCAACACCAACCGCTTGGGCTATTTCTTTTTTTTCTTCTTTAGATAAATCTTTACTTGTCTGACTGCTATCGACTAAATCCTTTGCCCGCTTAACCGCTTCGCCTAAAACTTTTTCAAGAGAAATTGTTTTTCCTTTTCGAGTTGAAAACTTGCCATCTTCCATTCTCAGCAATCCATGGGCAACATGAGCCAATTTACTCCGGTCAAGATAACCCAGCTTTTCCGAAAGAGCAAACACCTGATTGAAGTGAAACCTCTGCTCTCCTCCAACCTCATAAATAACTAAATCCGGATCCCATTTTTGTTTTCTAAACTTCAATGTTGCCAAGTCCCGGGTCAAATAAGTTGTCGCTCCGTCAGATTTGATAACCATCGCCGGCGTGTCAAATCCTTTAATGTCAACTACTTTTGCCCCCTGGCTTTTTTTCAACATATCTCGTTCTTTTAAATCAGCGATTACTTTATCCATCCACCCCTCAAAGTGATAAAATGATTCGCCGTAAGCTTCGTCAATTTCTACTCCTAACATTTCGTAAACCCGGTCAAATTCTTTCATACTAATGTCAACACAAAACTGCCAGATTTTTTTTGCTTCCTCATCGCCTTCTTCCAATTTTTTAAACCACTTTCTACCTTCATCTTCCAATTCTGGATTTTCTTCGGCTTCCCGATGAAACTTAATATAGAGTTGTAATAAATCAGCGATTGTTAATTGGTCCAAATCTTTTTCCCACCATTTTTTAATCGCTACGATCAGCTTTCCAAATTGAGTTCCCCAATCACCTAAATGATTGTCACCGATTGTCTTCCATCCCAAAACTGAATAGAGGTTATAAATCGCCTGGCCGATATTGGTTGATCTTAGGTGGCCGATTCCAAACGGCTTGGCAATATTCGGCGAAGAATAGTCAATAACCATTGTTTTTCCTCGACAAAGTTGAGCCATTTTATTTTTAAATTTTTCTTCATCCCCAACTTGTTTCGCCTCTTGAATTAAATAGTCCTTTTTCAGCCAGAAGTTGATAAAACCGGGAGAAGCAACCGCTACGCGGTCAATGATTAATGATTGATGATTAATGACTAATGATAATTTATCTGCAATCAGTTCTGCCAGTTCAATCGGCGACTTTACTTTTTTGAACATTTGAACATTTGAAGATTTGAACATTTTAAATTTAGCCATGGCTAAATTTGATGCATAATCGCCGTGTTCTTCATCGGCCGGATGCTCTAAATG
>CAZBPF010000089.1:1350-2458 GCA_964493745.1 uncultured Gammaproteobacteria bacterium | reverse complement strand
CTAACAAAGCAATTTCTTAACCCTTTTCGAGGAATTTAATATTATCTAACGCGCGTAGTTGAATGTTGGTTGATAATTTGGTATAAACAAAACATAATGAAAAAACAGTGGCTTCTCCTTACCAGATAACCGGGGGGTGAAGTCATTGTTTGGTTTAACCCCCGATGTTTCGGGGGGTTATTTTTTAGGAGCGCAGACTAAAGTCTGCTATTACGTTTGTAGCAGCGCACTTTTTGTTTTTGGTATTTTTTACTTATTACTATTTACTGGTTACTAACTTATGAATTTAAAAAAAATTGAATCTAAATGGCAGAAGTTTTGGGAGAAAAACGGCTGGTATACAGCCGAGGATTTTGTCGAGGGTAAAGAAAAAAAGTATGTTCTTGTTGAGTTTCCGTATCCTTCCGGTGAGGGTTTGCATATCGGCCATGCTTTTACCATGACCGGGGCTGACGTATATGCTCGGTACAACCGGATGGCCGGTTACAATGTTTTGTTTCCAATGGGATGGGACGCTTTTGGTCTGCCGACTGAAAATTATGCCATTAAGACCGGGATTGCGCCTCAAAAAGCGACAAAAGAAAATACCGCCAATTTTAAGCGCCAGATGAAAAAAATGGCCTTTTCTTTTGACTGGAACCGTGAAATTAATACAACTGATCCTGATTATTACCGGTGGACGCAGTGGATATTTATTCAGCTTTTCAAACACGGCTTGGCTTATAAAGAGGAAAAACCGATTAATTGGTGTCCTTCCTGCAAAATCGGCTTGGCTAATGAGGAGGTTGTTGACGGTAAATGCGAGCGCTGCGGCGCTGAGGTGACGCGACGGAATATCAGTCAGTGGATTGTAAAAATTACAGACTATGCCGATAAGTTAATCGATGGTCTAACCCAAACTGATTTTGTTAAAAAAGTGGAAGCGGCGCAGATTAATTGGATCGGCCGGTCGGAAGGAGCGAAAATCAATTTTCAAATTATCAATGACCAATTTTCAAATGAAAAGTTAGACGTTTTTACAACTCGGCCGGATACGCTTTGGGGAGCGACCTTTATGGTCGTCGCACCGGAGCACCCGCTAACGCGGGAAATTCTAAATCCGAAATCC
>CAZBPF010000089.1:0-1250 GCA_964493745.1 uncultured Gammaproteobacteria bacterium | reverse complement strand
GTACCTGAGGAGGATTTGCCAATTAAATTACCCAAAGTTGAAAATTATGAACCGACGGATACCGGCGAATCACCGCTGGCAGAGCTTGACGATTGGGTTGAAACAAAGTGTCCGCAGTGCGGCGGTCCAGCCCGGAGGGAAACAGATGTTATGCCTAACTGGGCCGGTAGTAATTGGTACTACCTAGCTTATTTGATTGCAAATAAGCTAGAAAATTCGAAATCCGAAAAACGAAACTCGAATAAGGTAAGTATTTTTAATGAGAATATGGATAAGCTGGAATATTGGCTGCCGGTGGACGTTTATATCGGTGGTGATGAACACAATACTTTGCACCTGCTCTATTCCCGGTTTATTTACCAGTTTTTACATGATATCGGTCAAATGCCTCAAGATATACCCGAGCCCTATTACCGGCGCATTTCTCACGGCGTAATTTTGGGAAAGGACGGCCAGCGGATGAGCAAGTCGCGCGGTAATGTAATTATTCCTGACCAAATCTGGAAAGGGCATGGAGCTGATGCATTAAGAACCTATTTGATGTTTATGGGACCATTTACCGGAACGATGTCTTGGAATGAAAATGCCTTTCAAGGAGTAGTTAGATTCCTGAATAAGTTTAAAGGCGCAGTATCTCCTGAAACGGATAACCACCTCCAAGGTGGTGTTGCGCCTGCGGCTCACCTTGGAGGTGAAACAAGTTCGAAAGTAAAAATAATTGTCAACAAAACAATAAAAAAAGTAACCGAAGATATTGAAAGGTTTAGTTTTAATACGGCGATTGCCGCACTTATGGAATGTCTTAATGAGTTAAAAGAGGTATCTCCTGAGAGGTGTCAGAATGATTCCTCTGAGGTGATACCGATTGGTGTTAATCAAAAAAAGAAACTAGTTAAGTTGATGGCGCCGTTTGCGCCTTATTTGGCCGAAGAACTTTGGTATAAATTGGCTCAAGGCTCAATGCCTAATGCTAAAGACTTAAAGTCGGTGCATCTGAGCAGCTGGCCGAAGTATAGTGAGCAGTATCTCCAAGGTGAAAAAATTGAAATTCCGGTTCAGGTGAATGGGAAACTACGGGGTACCGTAGAGCTAAATGCTGAGGGCTCAAGGCAGAAAGCCGATGTAATTAAGAAGGCGAAAGAGAATAAGAATTTGAAAAAATATTTGGAAGGCAAGGAAATTAAAAAAACTATTTTTCTTCCCGGCGAACTCATTAATTTTGTCGTCTAAGCTGTAATTCGGCTCTCCGA
>CAZBPF010000088.1:0-2468 GCA_964493745.1 uncultured Gammaproteobacteria bacterium | reverse complement strand
GCCGTGATTTAGAAACGATTAAACTGTTTTGGCAAACGGTCGATCAAAATATTGCCGCTAAAGAAGTTGCAAATTTTATTGTCAATAAGCCATTGCCGGACGAAATTACACCAGAAAAATTAGCCGAAAATATTAAAACTGAACAAAATAAATTCAACTTGGCTGATGAGAAAATTAAAGAAGCGGTTACAAAAGCAATTACCGATAACCCACAAGCGGTTAAGGATTATCAAGCCGGTAAAAAAGAAACTATCGGCTTTTTAATCGGCCAGGTGATGAAACTAACTTCCGGCCGCGCCGACCCAAATATGACTCGCTCCCTCCTCACGGAAACACTAAATAACAAATCCTAAACTTTCTTTTATTCAAACACTCAATGAAAATCTTTTACGATCGTTACTCTTATTTTATACATAAAATTGATGTAACAATCGACGGGAGGAGTTTACAGAATTTAATTTGGTAGAATTCAAGCATGGATAAAATTATTGCAATTTACGGACCGACGACTTCCAACAAACTTGGTCTTGCTTACAATCTAAGTAAGTACGTCTGGGGTAAATATAATATTGATCCGGAAGTGGCTAACACTGATCCTATTAAAGCTTATAAAGGCTTTGATATATCCCAAAGTTATCCAAATAAAAACTTCAAAGAAAAAGTTGAAACACATCTTTTTAACGCCATTGAACCGAGCCGCAAAGTTGATTTATTTGATTTTAAAGAATTGGTTGATGAAAAGATAACTGAAATTCAACAGCGTGGAAATTTGCCCATTTTGGTCGGCGGGTCGGCAATGTATTTGTTGGCAATTGTTCAAGGTTGGCTGCCTGATGACAAAAAACACTCACAAACAATCCCAGATAATATTTTAGTTTTAGGTTTAAATATTTCTAAACCAGCGATGAGAAAAGCAGTTGAAAAAAGTGTAGACAGAATGTTTAAACAAGGAATTTATGACGAGTTTAAAACTTTGTATAAAAAATCAGTGAAGGGACACATTGATAAAGAAATCCTGGAAATGGTTTCCGGTTATCAACAGTTTTTGGAAATAGCAGAAGTATCAAGTAAATCTCCCCTTAAACTAGATAAAAAAGATTTAGCTAAAATTAAAAAGTGGATGATTAAAGATATTGTTGACTACGGCTATCACCAAACGTTAAATTACAAAAAGTTTCCGGGAATTTATTCAATTCTTGAGTTTAATGAAGCCCGCAAAGTTGTCGACAGATTTTTAAATTAGCTAACCAAGGTGCAGGTAGAAAACAACCGCTGTGGTTGTTTTCCATTATATGATAAACTTAATCAATGAGTTTACCCGGAAATACTGAAATGGTTATTAATTATGAAGATCAAAAAACTAAAGCAAATATAATTGAATCTTCAGCTGAAAAAATTATTGAAACCCCAATTTCTTTAATAACTGACAAGGATTCTCTTCCACCTTCTGAGAACAAGAGTGATTTTGTTTCATTAGCTCCTTATTGGTATAGAACAGATAATGGCGAATTAGAAGTGAAGGATGGGGAGGTAAACCCTGAAACAGAAAATTATCCTGATTCGGATCACCTTGAAACTGTAGCCACAAATATCTATATTACGTCCCTAGCTGCAAAATTAGCAGACCATAAAGATAAATCTGCGAAATTTACAAAATACGCAATTTCGGCACTTGAATCATGGTTTATTAACGAAGAAACAAAGATGAACCCAAACTTTGAATATGCACAAATGAGACCAGGAGAAAGAACCGGTAAATTTTGGGGAATTATTGAGGGTGAAAATTTAATTCGGATTGTTGAAGGAATAAAATTTTTAAAAGAAAAAGATTTCATAGAAACAGAAACCTTGGCGGAAGTAAAAAATTGGTTTAGACAATATTTAAACTGGTTGCAAACAAGTGAAAAGGCTATCGGAAATGACGAAGGGAAAAATGAAAGAGAAAGAAAAGGAGCAAAAGGCATGCCAAATAATCATGGAACCTTCTATGATGTCCAAGTTGCTTACATAGCAGATTTACTTGGGAAAGAGGATTTAGCTAGCAAAACGATCGAAGAAGCAAAAGAAAGAATCGCAGACCAAATTGAACCAAATGGAGAGATGCCCGAGGAAACCGCCAGGAAAACACCATACAGTTATCAAATATTTAATTTATTCGGTTTGGCTCGATTAGCGATTTTAGGTGAAAAGTATAACATAGATTTGTGGAATTTCGAATCTGAAAACGGTAGTAGCCTTAAAAAAGCCTTTGAATATTTCTCTGATCAATTAAGTAAGTCAGAGGAGGATAACCCATTTGAAGTCAACCGTACAGGGGAATTATATTATACTTACCGGGCAGCTTCTGCGGCCTACGAAAAAGAAAGTTACTGGGATATCCCAAGCAAATTTTACGATGATCACTTAACAGATGAAATCACATCATTAATTTTTGAATAAATTTTTAACGTGTAGGTATAAATCCACCT
>CAZBPF010000087.1:0-2478 GCA_964493745.1 uncultured Gammaproteobacteria bacterium | reverse complement strand
ATTTCTTTGTTGGTAAACCTAGATTTCTTTTGGATAATAAATGTTAAATATTAAATTTCAAATAATAAATCATGCCTCAAAAAAATAATTCTCAAATTGTGACTGCTGATGATGTGGATGGGCAAAATACTGAAGGCCAAACGCCTAAAGCTGAAAAGAAGAAAGAGAAAGAAGATTTGTTGGAAGTGGACGGACGGATAATTCCTGATGCCGGTGTTCCAACGGATTATAGGGAAGGAATCTTGGATACTCAGCCGAAAGGTCACGGCTTTTTAAGACCGAACTATATACCTTCACGGGATGATATATATATATCTAATTCTCAAATTCGGCGTTTTAAGCTTCGCGAAGGTGATTTAATCGGTGGACAAGTCCGTGGTCCAAAAGAAAATGAGCGTTATCACGGTTTGCTGAAAGTAGAAAAGATTAATGAAAAACCTTTAGGCAAAATTGGAGATAGGCCGTGGTTTGATAAGTTGACTCCAATTTATCCTCAACCGTGGGTGAACTTGGAAACTGATTCAGACAAATTAACTACAAGAATGATTGATTTGGTTTCCCCGATAGGTTTTGGACAGCGGGGAATGATTGTTTCTCCGCCTAAAGCAGGTAAAACATGGTTGTTAAAAGATATCGCTGAAGGCTTAGCCAAAAATCACCCGGATGTACATTTAATGGCTGTTCTTATAGCCGAGCGGCCGGAAGAAGTTACCGATATAAGGCGTTCTGTTGAAGGTGAAGTAATTGCTAGTAATTTTGATGAATCGCCGGAAAAACAAACACGAGCGGCTGAAATGGCTTTGGCAAGAGCAAAGAGGTTGGTAGAAATGGGCAAAAATGTTTTTATTTTACTTGACTCAATTACCAGATTGGCGCGGGCTTATAATTTGGTTACTCCGACATCGGGTCGCACTTTATCCGGTGGATTTGATCCAGCGGCATTAGCGCCGGCCAAACAATTTTTAGGCGCAGCAAGAAAAATTGAGAATGACGGTTCATTAACAATAATTGGCACAGCATTAGTCCAAACTGACAGCCGGATGGATGATTTAATATATGAAGAATTTAAAGGGACAGGTAATATGGAACTGCATTTGGACAGAAATTTAGCTGAAAGGCGGATTTATCCGGCAATCGATATTCAGCGTTCAGGTACTCGAAAAGAGGAGCTTCTTTTCGGTGAAGAGAATATGGAAGCGGTACGCCGGATGCGCCGGATGATTGATCTGTTGGGTGAAGATGAACGAACAGAAGCTTTTGTTCAGAAGCTTAAGCAGACTAAAAACAACGACGAATTCTTAAAGGAAATAACAAATGCTTCGGATATGTAAGAAATAAAAATTGCTGTATTGTTATATGGCTATATTGTCGAATTCAAATATATCTAACCAGTTAAACGTTTTCTTAGAAGACTTGAAAAGTTTTTTTATTGCCTATTTTAATTTTTTTAAAGATTTTTTTGGTGGTTTGTTTTGGCACTTTGAGTCGGTGAAAAATTTTTTTTCCGGCCTGCTTTACCGCAAACGGGGGCGTTGGGCGAGACCATTTGCCCACTTTTTCTTGGCCTTGTTTTTATTTTTAGGGATTACTTTAACGCCAAGAATTGAAGAAGCGCTTCATCGTGAAAATATACAGTGGAACACTTACTCTCCCAGTTCGGCTTACGCCACCTATAATCAAGAAGAAAGAAGTATAACCACCATTGAATCTTCACGTCAACGTGGAGAAATAATTAGTTACACAGTTCGAGAAGGTGACACCGTTTCTTCTATTGCAGAAAAATTTGGTGTTTCAATAGAAACAATAATTTGGGCAAATGATATTTCATCGGTAACCAAAATTAAAACCGGACAACAGTTAAAAATTCCTCCGGTTACCGGCGTTGTACATGAAATTCAAAGAGGAGAAACAGTTTACTCTATTGCTAAAAAGTATCAGGCCAATCCTCAGGCGGTGGTTGATTTTCCCTTTAATTCTTTTGCTAATGATGAAACATTTAGTTTAGCTGTTGGTCAGGAGCTGATAGTTCCTGATGGTATTAAGCCGAAAGCCGAACCGGCTGCTCCTCGACCGACTGCATATTTAGCACAAACCGATGTTCAAACAGGAGGCGGAGGCACCTTTATCTGGCCGACAAGCGGCAAGATAACACAACGTTATGTTTGGTACCACCGAGGGTTGGATATTGCTAATAAAAATGCTCCGGCAATAGTTTCTGCTCAAGGAGGAAGAGTTTCCGCTGTTATATACGGCCGCTACGGCTACGGGAATCACGTTGTTGTTGATCACGGCAACGGTTATCAGACCTTATACGGCCATATGAACAAAATATATGTTGCGGCCAATCAGCAGGTTTCTGCCGGTCAAGCACTTGGTCAGATGGGATCAACCGGCCGTTCAACCGGGGTGCACTTGCATTTTGAAGTTATTCGCAACGGTGTAAAACTGGATCCCCTGTCTGTTTTACAGTAGGAAATT
>CAZBPF010000086.1:0-2547 GCA_964493745.1 uncultured Gammaproteobacteria bacterium | reverse complement strand
TAGGTTGAGCCAAGGGAAAACCTGCAAGGTTGCCGGATGGCATCCTTGGAGGTTGAGGAATTGGCGAAAGTTTGTGCTACCATAAAACTATGTTATTCATAAATTTCAAAATTTACACCCAAACTTTCGGTCAAGAAGCCGTTGACCTGGCTAGAACTTGTAAAAAAGTTGCCGATAAAACTGGCGTAAAAATAATTCCCGTTGTTTCTGCCTTAGACCTTCGTAGCGTTAAAGAAATTTGTGATCAAGTTTGGCTTCAGCATGTGGATATTCACTTTCAAGGCAAACATACCGGTTATATTTCACCTTTAGCGGCGGTTGCCGCCGGGGCTGATGGTACTTTGCTCAACCATTCCGAACATAAAATTCCACCCGGTCAAATCCATCAAATCCTCTCTCAATTTGAAAATTCGAAAACCCGCCTTGCCGCGAGGCAGGTTGTAAATTGTAAATTTAAGTTTATGGTTTGTTTTAAAACTAAGGGTCAAATTAAAAATTGGGTGAGTAAACTTAGTCCCAATCCTGATTTTGTTGCCTACGAACCGCCGGAACTAATCGCTACCGACGTTTCTGTCAGCCAGGCCCAGCCGGAAGTAATTAAACGGATTATTGAAATGCTTCCCGGTTATCAGCTTATTGTCGGGGCCGGAGTTAATAAAAAAGAAGATGTGCAAACGGCTCTGAAACTAGGGGCAAAAGGAGTATTGGTTAGTTCCGACGTTGTCACCGCCGACGACCCTGAAAAAGAATTACTGGATTTAGCTGAAGGATTTAATTAACATTAATTGAGTGTCATCCCGACCGAAGTGGAAGGATCTCTTTTTTAAAAGGGATTTCTCGACTGTGCTCGAAATGACACACGCGAAAAAAAAAGATTTAAATAATTACCAAGATATATTTTTATCAAATTCCAATTTTGATTTTTCCGGTATGTCTGTTCTGGTCAGAATTGACTGCGATGTTGATTTAGCTAAAGAAAACAAAAACTCGGTTGTGGCTGAAGATTTTCGTTTAAGACAGATTTTACCGACGTTGAAATTTTTAAAAGAAAAAAAAACCGAAAAAATAATCATGATCGGTCATCTCGGCCGCCCCGGCGGCCAGACCGATGAAAAATATTCTCTTGCCCCCATCGCTGACTGGTTCACCCAAAACTATATGGATTGTGAATTAGTCATTAATCACCCGCCCGCATCGCCTGCGCGAAGCAATGGCGGGCGCGGTAAATCATCAATCATTAGTCATTTATCTCTCCTTGAAAATCTCCGTTTCCACCCCGCTGAAACCGATAATGATCAAAAATTTGCTCAAAAAATGGCTTCATTAGCCGATGTTTACATTAACGAGGCCTTTGCAACTTCCCACCGCAGCCACGCTTCAATAGTTGGACTGCCTAAATATTTAGATTCCTTTTTAGGATTAAACTTTGAACAGGAAATCAAAAATTTAACCAAAATTAAAGAGAAAGCTGAACGTCCCCTGGTAATAATTTTAGGCGGTGCTAAAAAAGGAAAACTGGACTATGTTCCCTTTTTAGCTGATTTAGCTGATACTCTTCTTATCGGCGGTAAATTGCCGCTTTTAATTAAAAATCAATCAAGTAAGCACCTCCAAGGTGGTGTTGCGCCTGCGGCTCACCTTGGAGGTGAGAATTTTGACGAAAGCGGTAATAGTAAAATTGTTCTCGCTGACCTCACCCCAAACGGACGAGATATTACAAAAGATTCTATTAAAAAGTTTAAACAGGTTATCTCCAAGGCAGAATCAATTTTCATAGCCGGGCCTTTAGGTGTTTTTGAGGAAGAAGAGAATCAGAAGGGGACATATGAAATTACTAAAGCAGTAGCTGAGCGAAACGACGACAAGGTCTTTACTTTAGCAGCCGGCGGAGATACTCATCGGGTTTTATCCTGGTTGGATTTATGGGACCAGTTTGATTTTGTCAGCACCGGCGGCGGAGCCGCCCTACAATTCCTCCGCGACGAAACCTTACCCGGCATAGAAGCTGTAAGTAACTCCTGAAAGGTGTCAGAATTGACTCCTTTGAGGTGTTACGATAATTAGAATTGAGAAGTTGAAGTTTCTGAAATTGTAAAAGTTGAGAAAGTTATATATTCCGAAAGTGCCTCTTTGAACACCCTGCAAACATAGAACGAAGTGTTTAAGTCAATTAGAAATTAGGTCAATTAAGTTAATTTTCTTATTATTTCCCAATTTTCTTTTCCAGTTTCTTGGCGTATTCGCCAACAACTGGCAGCTCAAACTTTTCATTATTGTAGGCCTTAACCATGAGAATAATCCAGAGGATTAATCCCAAAGGCCACAAGAAAAGCCCGAGCAACTGACCTAAAACGGGAATAAAGGTGATAATTGTTAATGCCCCAAAAACTACTAAACTTTGGGCGGCGTGAAACCGAATGAATTCATCTTCCTTCTCGGTAAGAAGGAAAATCAATCCGGTTATCCAACCGGCCAAGTAAGTAAGAGCGGCATTAACATTTCCTTTCTTTGTATCTGCCATATTCCATTTATATCAGAACAAAAAGC
>CAZBPF010000085.1:0-2550 GCA_964493745.1 uncultured Gammaproteobacteria bacterium | reverse complement strand
TCGGCAGGAGGGGTTCAAGGGGAGGAATGCCGAGCCGTCCGAGCGTTGGTAGCCCCGCCCCGCCCGAATACTTGGAGGGCGGAACCGAGCAGAATTTTCCCTTTCCTTTTTAGAATTTTTTTCAGGGGGCGCGCGCAAAAGAAAAATTGTAAGGGAAAATTTCTGCGAGGTTCTCGCCGTAGCGTAGCGGAGGCGAGGGGCGGGGCGAGAGCGTACGATTTCGCTGCGAGCCACCACGCGCTCCGCGCGTGCGTCAGTCGGGGTTCTGTTCAAAAAAAGTTAGAATTTCAACCAAAAAGTACCGCAATGATCTGTGCAAAATTTACTTTTTTAAAGGAGGTATTAATTTAATAAAGCAAGGAAGAATTAAACTATATAAATAAAAAACAATCCACATTATGATTAAAACAGTCATATTTGACTGGGGAGGAGTTCTAATTGACAACCCCGCGGACGGATTGATGCAATACTGTGCTAATTCTCTTGACGCTAAAGCAGAAACCTTTAAAAACATTTACTCAACCCTAGAAAATAAATTCCAAAAAGGAGCCATTACTGAAGACAATCTCTGACAAACTATTTGCACTAAATTAAAAACAAAGCCTCCCTCGCAAAAATCATTATGGCAGGAAGCTGTAGAAAATGTATTTACAGACAAAAAAGAGACCTACCAAGTAATGACCAACTTAAAGAGCAGGGAATACCAAACAGCTATTTTATCAAACACAGAACTTCCCACCACGCGATACTTTTTTAAAAACCAATATGATAAATATTTTGATGCCCTAGTTTTCTCCTGCCTTGAAAAAACTATAAGGCCAGAAGAAAAAATATACTTCCTGGCTCTAAATAAATTAAATGTAAAACCAGTCGAGGCTGTATTTTTTGACGACAAAATCAAATACGTTGAAGCTGCCCGAAAAATAGGCATAAATGCTTTTGCTTTCAAGTCTCCAGATCAGCTTAAAAAAGAATTGGCCAAACTATCTGTAAATTTCGATTAATTAATGAAGAAAAAAGTAATCATCAATGACAAAATGCAAAAGGGTTATTACTACCTTACTGAACCGACAGGAAGAAACTTTGATCTTGGCTTTAAGCCAGAACTTACCCCCAAACAGATGCTTGAATTAGGGGTCTTTGGCGGTAAATACATGACGGATTGCCAAAAAGAGTTTCCCGCTTCCTGGTATAAAAAAGCAAAACTGTCCCCGGCTAAAAAAGATCCCAGTCTAAACTATTTTAAAACGGATGCGTCACTGTCGCTTGAAGCCTGGCAGAAAAAGGGTTGGATACACCCGGCCGATCCCAGGGGCTGGTTCCAGTGGTATTGTCGCTATTACTTAGGCAGAAGAATACCAGAAGAAGATACCAGGCAAATAAAACGCTGGCGAGCGATAAAAAGACATGTCGGAGCCATCAAAAAGAACTGCCTGCCCGGAGACCTTAATTGCCGACCTAAACAAAGACAAGTTCTTTTGCACTGGGCCTACGACAGCCGGAAGTTATAAGTTGATAAAAAACCAATTCACATTGACACATCAGCGCGTCGCTGACCTTCAGTAAAAAACACTGGCTCATTATTGTTAGTAGTTACCCGATCGCAAGTTGACTTTAACGTCTAAATGTTATAAAATATAAAGATGGCAAGAAAAACCAAAGGATTCGGCAGATTTTTAGGCGGTCTGCACGGTATGGAGAAAAAAAGCTTCAAAACTGACCCCAAGCTCAAATGGATCAGCGGTAAAGCCAGAAAAAGCGCTTTGGATGAATTATCTAAACACCGCGTGAGCGGCGGCGGGCTTAGTAAAAGAGAAATTCTCAAAGCCTATTCCGCATGGAAGAGAAACCCCGATGATAACATTGATCCCGGCACGGCTCGTCATATTAAAAGACAACTGGAAAAACAGTTAAGACAACACAAAAAAGAGGGGCGAACAGTAAAAGAAGATGCGCGCAGACAAAGAACAGATCTGTCTGACCTCCGGGAAGGCGGGGGAGGAGCAGACCGTTTTTCTGACCCTGATCCGCCTTCTTCCGACGAACCAAGCACTCGCGATATTAAAAATGCCCGTGACATTATTCCTAACAAACCCGAAGCCTACGATGATCCTTTTGATGACTCTTTTGATGAACCTCATCACAGTCATGATTCCAGCACTCCAGAAAACAACCCCGATCGTCCTTCCGGCTATGACTCTCCCCGCCGCGACGGACAGACAAGTACCTGGTAACAAAACGCCAACCCGCTTATCCCCGGGCCACAGCCACTCCCCAAATTATCTTATTTTTATCAGCCGCCAAAACTCTGGCAGCTTCTGATATTGTTGATCCCGTCGTCACCACATCATCCACCAGCAAGCAATATTTTCTATCAGCAGGCAAAGCTTCTTTAACGGCAAACGAATCTATTAAATTCTCTTTTCTTAAACCGGCCGGCAGTTTCGTTTGCGTCCATGTTGGCTTTATCCTCTCCACCGCCTCTATAACCGGAACACCCGTATTTTCACCTATAATCTCGGCTAATTTTTCGCTTTGATTAAAACCCCT
>CAZBPF010000084.1:0-2740 GCA_964493745.1 uncultured Gammaproteobacteria bacterium | reverse complement strand
TTTTTGCTGCAGATCAGGGTTTGTCTGAACCGCATTAAAAATTTCATTATACTTTTCTACACTAAAGCCCTTATCCTGAACAACCTCTACCATCTTTTCATTCATCTCTTCAACCAGTTTTTGGCGTTTTCCCTGGTCTTCAATACCGGATATTTTTGTTTTATAATTTTGCTGGATTTGACCAAACTGGCTTTGAATCTCGGCAAAAGTTGCTAGTTCGCTGTCGGAAATTTCAGCTTGGCTTCCTTGTTGGCCCTGATAATCTTCAGCTTGGTAATCTTGAGTCCAGCCGGATATAGATACCAGTGCTATCCCCAAGCAAAAGAAAAAACATACACCGATAATTTTACTTAACTTCATTATAACTCCTCCTCGTATAACATGTTTACAATCGAAATAATCAATTACCAAGTTACATTGTAACTTGCATCTTGGTTATTTCCTGACCCTTACCTTTAATATTACCTCACCTCCTTTTTGGGTTAGCGTTGAATAAAATATAACATAACAAACCTTAAAATAAGGTTAGAAAAAGATTAAAAAATTCTAATTTTTCTAAAAAGTTAGTTAAAGGGCAGGAATAAAGAAAAGATAGAACCGGCTCCGGATTTGCTTTCCGCATAAATTTTGCCTTGGTGGGCTTCAGCGATAATCTTGCAAAGGTAAAGGCCTAAGCCTGTCCCTTTTGAATGGCTTTTTTCTTTATTATTCTCTTTTCTTTTCTTAAAATTGAGTTCAAAAATATAGGGAAGGTCATCCGGCGCGACACCCTCCCCTTGATCTTTAACAGAAATTAAAACACCTTTTTTTTCAACAGCCGCCGAAATCTCAACAGTGCCATTCGGCTGGCTGTATTTTATCGCATTATCTAAAAGATTAAAAAAGAGCCGCCGCAGATGTACCCTATCACCTTTAAATACTATTTCTTGTTTGGGGATCTTAAGCTCAATATTAATATCCTTTAGTTCCGCTAAAATCTGGCCTTTCTCTTTAATATCTTCTAAAAATTCAGAAAGCCTTATCGGCTCCATTTGAAATATTTCTTTATCATAAGCAATGTTTGCCGTGATTAACAAATCTTCAATAACCCGAAGCATTTTTTCCGCCTCGGCAATACTGCTTTCGATAACCGCCCGGTACTCTGCCGGAGCCCGTTTCTGCCGCAGAGCCAGTTGTGCCTCGCCCTTAATTATAGCCAAAGGAGTCTTTAGCTCATGCGCCATCTGGGCAGTTATACCGGACATATGATTGAAAGCCGCCTCAAGCCTTTCAGTCATATTATTAAATGCTTTAACTAAAAACAACATTTCATTGTCCACACCAGAAACTTCTACTCGCTGCGAAAGGTCTTCATGGGTTAGTTGCCGGGCGGTTTTGGCAATTTTATGAACCGGCCTTAAAATTCGATTTGCCAAAAATAACCCCACCAAACTAAACAAAATTACAACAACTATTATACTTACCACAATCCCCCAAAGCCGGCCTTGGAGAAATTGAGCCACTGTTACTACCGGCGTTGCGATTTGAATATGATAATGAGGTTTGTCCCGGGCCAATATTGTCATTTGTGCCACCCGCAGCGGCCGGCCCCGGTAAGAAACAGTCCCCCATGTTGACTTAACTCGCGGGCGCTGCCTAAATAACTTTTCTAATTCTTCTTTAACCTCACCTGGTACATCCCCGCTAGAAGCAAAAACATCCCCTTCCAAAGAAAGAACCAACACATAATCTTGGTCTAAACTATAACGTTCACTAAGGCGCAGCCACTGCCGATCTGCCAATTCAAGGTCATCTTTTTCTTCAGAATCAATATCAAAATCTAAAACTTTTATTGCCGCATAATGAATATCCCCGCCGGGGCTTTTTGTATCTTGAAAAGCTTTAATAGTTTTAGCAAGCTCTAACGCTTTAACCTTTAACTCGGCATCAAGATTATTGGAAAGGACATTTTGAAGCTGAATGAAAAGATAAAAGCTGTAAAAAATTAAAATAATACCTAAAACAACCGCGGCCAAAAAACTCATCTTCAACCGGATTGATTTCCAAGGCTTGGCAAACTTCATTTTTTATCAGGTTCTTTAAGTATGTAGCCGACAGATCTAATAGTATGAATCAGAGGTTGGCTAAAGCCTTTGTCTATTTTCCTGCGTAGGTAATTAACGTAAACATCAGTAACATTAGTAAACGCGGCCGAATCTACATCCCAAACATGTTCAATAATCATTGTCCGCGGAACTACTTCATTAGCATGCAGCATCAGATAACGCAATAAAGCATACTCCTTTGCAGTAAGCTCGATTTTCTTACCGTCCCGCTTAACTTCTTGGCTGGCTTGATCAAGAGAAAGGTCGGCAACTTTTAACACAACTGTTTTATTTTTTTCCCGGCGCCTTAAAAGGGCTCTAACTCGAGCCAGTAATTCTTCTATCTCGAAAGGCTTAGTTAAATAATCATCAGCGCCTGAATCAAGCCCTTTAACTTTATCCTGAAGTTTATTTTTTGCCGTAAGCAATAAAACCGGTACTTCTATCTTTTTTTCCCTTAAACTGCGGCAAACGCTTAAGCCATCTCTATCCGGCAGCATAATATCTAAAATAAAAAGGTTATAACTGTTAATTTCTGCCTTAAAAACTGCCTGTTGAGCATTGTAAGCAACATCAACTTTATAATGTTCTTCTTTTAAGGCTCTTTTGATAAAGTCAGCCATCTTGGTTTGATCTTCAACTAAAAGTATATTCAT
>CAZBPF010000083.1:0-2753 GCA_964493745.1 uncultured Gammaproteobacteria bacterium | reverse complement strand
ATTATTCAAAAGAGAACCAATAGATAAAATATAAAAAACAGGACCAACAGCCATCCACTTTGCTCCAAAAATTAAAAAAACAATCCAATCAGCAAGAACAACTGCTCCAATTATTGCAGGAATAGTAAACATATTGATTAATCTAAATCCCTTAAAAAAAGCTCTAGAATAAATTTCTTTATTATCCTGTACTCGGGATAAGACAGGAAACATAACTCCTGTCATAACTCCTGAAATAACAGAAACAATCAGTCCTGCAAAATGCTGCCCCAAAGAATAAAAACCAATTGCTGCTGTTCCCAAGATTCTTCCGATTAAAGTGTCGTCTCCATTTGAAATAACAATACTTACAATTGAATTGATAAATCTATTTTTTCCAAAATTTAAATATTTCTTAGCTATTCCTTTGTCAAAAATAAATTTTGGAATAAATGGAGAATAAGAAAAAACAATTATTTTTATTATAAATAAATTTACAACCTGGGCAATGATTATAGACCATGCTCCAAAACCCATAAAAGCAAGAACAGGAGCAAGAATACCATAAGCTAATGTTCCTCCTATATTAGCTATAACCCCTTCTTTAAATCGCAAATTTTTGCGCAAAACATATCCAGGAATAATTGTTATTATATGAAACAACTGAGTTAAAGCTAATAACCTAATCATCCATAAAAGCTGTTTAACCATTGCAGGGTCTGATATCTTTTTTGCAAAGAACTGGGTGACATATGGAGCCAAGATAAATCCAAACAAGGCAATTAATGTTAAAGCAACTGCATCCAAGTAAAATAATGTATTTTTTGCTTTAACTGGATCAGATTCTTTGTCTCTAATAAAAGCAATTCCTGTTCCAAATGCATTGATTATAGTTAATGAAGAAATTAAGATCCATGCCATTGCAGCAATACCAAATTCATCAGGTATCAATAATCTTACAAGAATTAATTTAACAATAAGTAAAACAACCTGGTTAAATATTTTGCCTCCTCCGTGCCATAAAACACCAAAGAACGCGTCTTCTTTTAATTTATACATATTATAACCTCTTTTTTTAATAATTAAAAGAAATTCATATATAAACTTTTGTATATTGATATTTGCGTATGTATTAAGCTCTAGTCAATTCTTCTAACTCATTATCTATATTCTACATCACAATAAAATATAAATACTTTAGCTACAATGTAGCTAAATATGAAAAAAACCAACATTCAGCTTATTGGCTATGAGATGCTGGAGAAGCAAGTAAATAAGAGTGGAAATAGCGGCAGAGTTTATGTCCCCATCGAATGGATCGGCAAAAAGGTAAAAATAATTCTTCTCGAAAAATGATTAAACTAAGCAACTTTGAAGACAAACATAAGGATAAGACAAAAAAAGAGTTAATAAGGGAACTCTATGATAAATATGTTAAAGAAGAAAAGTTGAAGGAAGAAAAAGAAAAACTCGAGAAAGAGCTCCATAAGTACAAAAATTCTAACACCTCTTCTTCTCAAAGAAAATTTGAGAAAATACTGGTACAAGGTCTCAAAGTAGGCAGGAAAAAGGGAAAGAAAAGCCACCATAAAGGAAAAACCAGAGCTAAAGATAAACCAACATACTTTATTGATGTACCCGCTGATTTTAATCCTAAAACAGGGAATAAAAATATAGAGCCCACAGGCGAAACAGAAGATGTGACTATTACTGACTTTGAGATTGTTAGGGCAGTTACACAATATATACTGCATGAATACAAAGATTTAGATACTGGAGAAATTTTTTGGACTACTCATCCAGACATTCCAGAGAAAGGCATCTTTGGAAAGAATGTCTTGGCACTAAACAATTTCCTAAGATGGAAATGCAGAGTTCCATTTGATAAAATTGCTTCTGTCTTTACGTCTGTTTTCAATATACCAATGACTGCTCCAACAGCAATGGATATCTGCAATAGAACAGCAGAAAAAGTCTCTCCTCACTATGACAATCTAAAAAAAGAAATCAAGCTGGAAAAAGCTGTCAATGGAGATGAAACTGGAGCAAAAAGGAACGGGCTTCCTGGCTGGTTATGGGGATTTTTCTCTTTGAGAATTGCTCTATTTGTTTTTGATGCTAAACGGGGAGGAGATATTGTAGAAAGGGTGCTTGGTAAAGACTTTAAAGGGATTCTTGGCTGCGATGGATGGTCAACATATGCAGTATTTTCAGAAAAAGCAGGAGTTTTGCTTCAGCGTTGCTGGGCTCATGCTCTAAGAGAATTAAAGGAGATTTGTTATAATAATAAAAAGCCGGATAAGAGTCTAGTTAAAGCATATGAATGGCTCTGTGAGATATTTGAGAAAGTAAAGGATGCAAGAGAGATAAAAAGCCAGGAGATAAGGGAACAGCTGTATATGGAATTAGCAGCTGAACTAAATACATGGATTGGGATTTACAAATCCTACCGAAGACTAAGGAAGTTTGTAGATAAGATAGGAAATGCTGATAATTTTTGGTTTACCTGTGTTTTATACTTAGAGATTGAACCAACAAACAATCGGGCTGAAAGAGGACTAAGGGAATGGGTTGTCCTACGAAAAATCATTGGATGTTTAAGATCTGAGCAGGGATTTAAAACAACAGAAACAATGCTCAGTTTGTTTGGCACATGGGACTTAAGAAATATTAATCCTTATGAGAAGTTAAAGTCTATCGTCTAAGGCTTAATACATACGTTTGCTGTAGTACTAGACAGCAAAGGAGATGTAATCTCTGAGAAAAAAATAAAG
>CAZBPF010000082.1:0-2794 GCA_964493745.1 uncultured Gammaproteobacteria bacterium | reverse complement strand
TGTGTTATTATTAACAATATATGCCTGAAAATAATAAAAATGACCTTATAACTCGGTTTTTAAATCTTTATGAACGCTGGGCCCGGTATTTAAGTGTTCGATTTAAAAGTGATTCAATGTATCGCAACACCCGGTATTTTTGGGATGCTGAACATAACCGAGCGCAGGAATTGGGTATTAGTGAGGGCGATGTTTTGGGCTTGTTTAACCTCCGCAATGTCGGAACTCATGCACCTTCTTTTGTTGAAATTCGGTCGGCGGCGGTAGTTAAGCTTCAAAAATTAGTTTCTACTTTTTGTAGAAAAGCAATTGATATTGCTACTTTAGAGGAGGATATTTATAAAGCCGATTTAGATACTTCAGTTAATGAAGCAGTTAGAGTGATGAGCCAGCGCTTGTTTACTCACGTTCCGATAGTCAGCGGCAGTGATTTTGTCGGTGTTTTCTCCGAAAATTCATTATTGCAGTTGATTGCTGACGATGAATTTAATTTGGATAAAAAAATGTCTGAGATTAAAGATTATTTAACTCATATTGAAGGAGCTGATGAATATAAGTTTTTACCGGTCGATGCCGATTTTCACGAGGTTCATTATTTGTTTGACCGGCATATAAATGAAGGAAAACGGCTGGGTGTGGTTTTTTTAACTCCTGGCGGGAAGCCCTCGGCCGAAATTAAAGGCCTGATTACCGCTTGGGACCTTTACAAAGGCAGTTTGTAAAATTATAACTGAATGCAATGATTATGCTTCCATGGATACCGCTCATTTATCAAGTTCGCTAGACTCCCTGCCTGCAGTCGCCTTGAGCTCCAGCGATTGGCGGACACGGTTGCTTCACAAAAAGTACTTTAAACGCAGGGTAAACCCTGCTAATCCAAGGTGGAGGGTTTCTCACTGACAGCTGTGAATTTGTATTAGCAGGCTTTAGCCTGCGTCTTTGTGATATACTTGAGCAGTTATTTAGCGCGGACTAAAGTCCGCTATTCCCAAAAAATATGACCAGAGAGGAATTGATTAACAAGTTTAGAAATTTTTTTGAAGATAAGGGGCATACTTGGATTCCGTCTGCTCCTTTGATTCCGGAAGGCGACACTTCAACTCTTTTTATTTCCGCCGGCATTCACCCGTTAGTGCCCTACTTTATTGGAGAAAAGCATCCGATGGGCAATCGGTTGGCTAATGTTCAGGAATGTTTGAGAACTGTGGATATTGAAAATGTCGGCGATACCTATCACCATACTTGGTTTGAAATGCTTGGCAACTGGTCGCTGGGGGGACCTGCCTCGACTGACGCTTCCGGTCAGGCGGGCTACTTTAAGAAAGAATCCGTTACCTGGTCTTGGGAATTTTTGACAAAAGAGTTGAAAATGGATCCGGATCGATTAGCGGTGACTATATTTGAGGGGAATGAAAATGCCCCCTTTGATGAGCAATCAAAAGAGGCCTGGCTGTCGGTTGGTCTGCCGGAAGATAGAATTTTTCCTTTAAGTAAAAAGCATAATTGGTGGGAAGTCGGCGAGACCGGACCGGGCGGTCCGGATACGGAAATTTTTTATGATACCGACCAAGAGTCCTGCGGCAAGAATTGCCAGCCCGGGTGTGACTGCGGTAAGTGGATTGAAATTTGGAATAATGTTTTTATTGAATATAATCGCGAAGAAAACGGGAGCTATGAAAAGCTTGGTCAACAGAATGTTGATACCGGAATGGGATTAGCCCGGATGTTGGCTGTTTTACAGGGTCATTATGACGATTACCAAATTGGGCCGCTGAGAAAGATGATTAAAAGAATAGAGGAAGTTAGTGATAAGGAATATGGAAAGAGTGAAGCTGAGACGGAATACATGCGGATTATTGTTGATCACCTGCGGGCGGCGGTGTTTGTATTAGGAGAAGAGATTTTACCGAGTAATAAAAAGCAGGGTTACGTTTTGAGACGGCTGATCAGGCGGGCGGTTCGTTTTGCAAAATTGTTGGAAATTAATCGGCCGTTTGCCGCTGATATTGGCGGTTGTGTTATTGATATTTACGGTGAAGATTACCAAAAAATAATTAACAACCGGGATTTTATTGAAAGTAATCTGGTCGAGGAAGAATCAAAATTTTTCAGAGTTTTGGACCGGGGGTTAAAGAAATTAGAAGATGAAATTAGTAACTTTGAAAAAAACGGCCGGTTAGCCGGTGAAGCCGTTTTTGACCTTTATCAAAGTTACGGTTTTCCTTTGGAAATAACCATTGAAGAGGTTGAACGGTTGAGGCCGGACGTTGAAGTTGACGTTGAAGGTTTTCATCAATCAATGAAAGAGCACCGACAAAAATCCCGTCAAGCCGCTAAGGGAATGTTTAAGGGCGGTTTGGCTGAACAAAAAGAAGAAACAATAAAACTGCATACGGCAACGCATCTTCTTCACCAGGCCCTAAAAGAAGCTTTGGGAGATCATGTTTATCAGGCCGGTTCAGCAATTACAACTGAGAAACTTCGTTTTGATTTTCCGCATCATCAGGGCTTATCTGATGAAGAATTAGAGCGAATAGAGAACCTAGTGAATAAAAAAATTGAACAGGATTTGCCGGTTGTACAAAAAAATGTATCATTGCGAAAAGCCAAGAAGGAAGGAGCTTCAGTAATACCCGGGAAAAAATATCCCGATGAGGTCAAAATTTATGAAGTTGAGGGTTTTTCAAAGGAAGTATGCGGCGGACCTCATGTTAAATCTACCGGCCAACTTGGCAAATTTAAAATTATTAAAGAAGAGTCTTCCGGCGCCGGCAAAAGACGAATCTACGCAAAA
>CAZBPF010000081.1:0-2798 GCA_964493745.1 uncultured Gammaproteobacteria bacterium | reverse complement strand
AAGTGAGCCAACCTTTATACAATTATATTGTATAATAAATCATGCGGTTGTCGGAGACGTCACAAAAAATACTTACCGTTTTCTTTAATAACATCCGTGAGGAGTTCTATGTCAATGAGTTAATCCGGAAAACCGGTCTTTATCCCAACGCTGTATCTCAATCCCTAAAAACTTTAGAAAAACAAAAAATTTTGGCTTCAACAAAAAAAGGCAAAAAGAAATTTTATTCAGTCAATGACCAATATGACTACTTGGAAGAAATAAAATCTATTGTTGGTGTTAAAAAGGTAAAAACCAGACAAGGTAAATGGGAGCGTTTATTAGGAAGAAAATCAGCAATGATTTTAGCTTATGCAATTCAAAAGGCATATCTTGATTATCTAATAACCTTGGATATAAAATCTGAGATTAATCACTTTTGGTATAACGATGTAACTTCTGGAGTTTACCTATATCCATCGGAGATCAAAGGTGTTGGTCTGGAAATAGCTGAAAAGCTTAGAAAAGATGTTGATTATGCCCGGGAAATAATTGATAAATGCCGGGACAGTTGCCGAATATTAATAAACACAGCGGAAGACGTTGTTAACAAGGATTTGCCGAATATGACCAAGAAGGAATTGTATGAATTGTTAAGAGATATAGACCATAAATATTGTAATGTAACCAGGTTTATGCTTATTCCGCATGCGATAGAGAGAGAGCTGGTTACCGAAATAAAAAATAAACTTAAAAAGTTAACTAATGGACAGTTAAAAAGGAAAAAGTTAAAAAAATACTTAGAGATACTAACCGAGCCGGTAAGCTTAGAGTTTGAAGAAAGAAAAGAAGCTCTTAGGGTAACAGCTCAGTTTAAAAAACAAGGTTTGACTAATGAGGTCCAAAAATTAATTCGGGGGCATGCGGATAATTATTGCTGGTTGCCGCTTTTTGATAACCGGGCAGAACCTTTGTCGTATGAATACTTTGAAAATCAAATTAAACTTCTTGCTGAGAAAGAAGCAAATCCGCTTAGAGAAATTACACGGATTGAAAAAATTGAAGAAAAGAAACAAAAGGCCTTGGAAAAAATTTTTGAGAAAACAGGGGCTGATAAACACTTTAAAACGATTGTCAATTTACTCCAAAAATATATTGTTTTGCGGACTACCCGGCGGGATGCAATTGCCAAAGCAAACTATCATATTTTAGCTTTGCTCCATGAGTTGGCTGAACGTATGGGTTTAGGTGAGGAGGAAGTTAAACTGCTTTGTTTTGATGAACTTTTGAGTTGGCTAAAACATGGTTACGGAAGAAAATTTGGCTATCGGCAGGAAACGTTAGAAGGAGAAATTGATAGAAGAAAACAGGGATGGGCCGTTTTGTTTAAAAATGAAAGACTATCGATTATTTCTGGTATAACTAAAATAATTGAAGCAATAGAGCAGAATCAAATAATTGCTGAAACTCCAAGTGTAAAAAAAGTCTTAAAAGGCAACCCGGCCTGCCGGGGTGAAATTGTCGGAAGCGTAAAGATAGTTAACAAATTATCGGAGTTAGATAAAGTTGAAGAAGGAGATATTTTGGTTGCCAAAATGACAACTCCTGATTATATGTCAGCAATTGGTAAAGCCGCCGGAATTGTTACCGATGAAGGAGGAGTAACTTGTCATGCTGCAATTGTTTCCCGAGAGTTTAATATTCCTTGTGTCGTTGCAACGAAGAATGCAACCCAGATTTTAACTGATAATGATTTGGTTCAAGTTGATGCCAATAGGGGTATTATTCGGATTATGGAGACGGCTGATTACCCGAAGGAGATTAAGAGGATATTTGGCAGAACTATCTATGAAGGAAAGGTCCGAGGAGAGGCTAGAATTATCCTAGATTCGTCAGACTTTGAAAAAGTAAAAGAAGGGGATATTTTGATTGCGCCGCAGACAACGCCGGAATATTTATCTTCGCTCTACCGGGTGAAAGGTTTTGTGATTGATGAAGAATCGTTAACCTCCCACGCCGCTTTATACGGCCAAGCTTTAAAACTTCCCTCAATCATGGGAACGGAGTTTGCTCGCAATGCCGTTGAAGACGGTGAAATGGTTGAACTCAATGCTTCCAAAGGTTATCTCGAACGGTTGGAAAAATAGATGTGTGATAAAATTCGGCAATGAGAGATTTGCAGGAGAAAGTGAAAAATTTTTGTGAAAAGCATGGGTTGCAGTCCCCGCCAGAACATCTATTACTTGATACTTTTTCTGAATTAGGAGAAGTGGCCAAAGAAATTTTAAAAATGTTCAACTACGGCCGGGACGAATTCCAATTCCGGGAAGAAGTAAAAGGTGAGTTAGGCGATGTTTTGTATTCTTTAATAACCGTTGCTAATTCTTTGGATGTAGATTTGGAAGATGAGCTAGAAAAGGTTTTGGAAAAATACAAAAAGAGGTTAGAAAAAGGCTCCCCAGATTCAGAAAATGATTAGATTTTTACTCTAGAAACTTCTTCCAAAAGTAGGTTGTTATCATTCGCCCCCCAAATCCAAGCGGATTTTAATAAGGAGGCGCGCATCTCCCAACCACAATTTCTCTTTCAACTCGCTTGAACCTTGATAAATCCACTAAATGCTGAGTTAATAGATCTTCTCTGTCGCGGTGAATAGTTCCTTCTCCCCATTCTTGCTTAACTTCTTCTTCTGTTTTTATTAATTCTTCTTTAGACCATCGTTGGCATCCAGGGCAAATTTCTTCAACATACGCCTGGGCGTTGTCAACCAGCTCACTTCCTCTTATGTTTACTATTGCCGTTGTTTCTCCAACCAGACA
>CAZBPF010000080.1:0-2827 GCA_964493745.1 uncultured Gammaproteobacteria bacterium | reverse complement strand
GCAATCTTTTCTTCCAGATGGCGGAAGTGCAAAGCCATTCTTTGGCGTGTTTTCATTAACCCAACCGCCAGTTTCAGACCGGCAGTAAAGCGGGCATAACGGTGAGTTTTTAAACACGGTAAAAGAATAGTTTTATCGGCTTTATCAATAATTTTTGGAACAGTAACTTTTTTTAAATATTTGGTTCCGGACAATTTCTTTTTTGTCCATTCCCGTTCTTCGAAAACATAAACTTTGGCTTTTAATTTTTTACATAAATCAATCACTCCAGCTTGTTCAAGAACTTCTCTGGTATTTAATGAATAAGTTGACGATTCGCCGACAATTACCGATTTAGCCCCGGATTTATAAGCTGATTTAATTACCGTTTCTAAAAAATCAAGCGAAGTTGAAGCCGGAAAAGGGTCAGCTGTATTATAATTTGGTTTAATTAAAACAACCTCACCTTCTTTTATAAAATTTTCAAAGCCGCCTAGACGGCCGACAACCCGGTCAACCGCCCGGGAAATATCTTCACTTTTGGTTACGGCGACTATATTCTTATCCATACCATAAACAGTTTAACACAAACTAAATAGTATCACCTGAGAGGTGTCAGGACGACACCTCTTAGGTGATGCGCACCACACGGTTCAGACATCATTAACTCTATACAATAATCTAAATCGTCTTCAATTTGAGTACCACTTTGTCTCTCTGACACCATAATTAACTTTATAAGAAAAGTTTTGAGAAGTCGATTAAGTCTGCTATTATAGAATCAGTAAAATGGCAAAGAAATATAAACAGGCCGGAAAAATTTGTACAATTCTTACAATTCTTGCCGGTTTAGGGATTGTCATCGGTTTTGCAACACAAATTGTACTAATTGTCATTGTCACTTTACTGCCGGCAACAATTTACGCCGTTTACCGGACTGAAGGCAAATCAACCAAGGCGGCATCTTGGGGAATGGTCGGAGTGCTCACGGCTGAACTTCTATTAATAATTTTTAATATCAATGTTAATGTTGCCGAATTTCTTCAACGCTCCCAAGGCACAATTGCCGGCTACACAATTCCTTTCGCCGATTTACAGGTTCTTGCCCCAGCCGTACTAGGAGTTTTATCAGTAGTCTTGATTAAGAATACCTGGGGGAAATATACCACTTGGCTGGCCGGTATTAATTTGGCCGGGGCTTTTGCAATTATTTACATTTTGGATCCAGCTATTTTCAGCCAACTTATTCAAACTGCTATTGACGAAGGGTTAAAACAAATTGAATAGTATTTAAGAAAAAAGACCGCTTAAAAAGGAAAAAACTCCTTTAATTTTTTCTTCCTGCTCAATTGCCTCCTCTAAATACTGATTTTGCTCTTCAATAAGCTGTTGGGCTTGGTTAATCTGTTCACGCGCAGTTTCATCCGCCTCTGAGGCCATACCCTCTAACTCGCTGAGAATAGCCCGGTTTTCTTCCATCTGGTTTTGTAATTCCCCTACTGCCTTTTTATCCGGCCCGAGAATAAACTTTAAAAATCGGTTTCTCTTTCCCACTTTTTGAAGATTCTCATCTATTTTCTCCTGTACTTGGTTCTGCTCCTGAGCCAGCCGGCGGACTTGTTCACCTAAACCCATTTCTTCACCCATATTTTGAACCATCTGCTGCATTACATTTTGAACTGCTTTACCTGCCTGCTCTACCGCCATCTCTCGAACCTGACTGCCGATTCCCGAAGTTTCAGCTTCACTCCCGGCTTGCTGGGTTTTTGTCTGAATCTGTTGGTCTTCGCCTTTGTTTTGAATCTCTTTTTGAAGTTCAGGTTTTCTTTCATACTCCTCTTTTTCATTTTTAATAAATTCCTCGTCTAATTCTTTTTCAGATGGCGAATCGGTTGCCTCAAAAACTTCAACTTGGTCAAGTTTAACTTCTTTACCCTGCTGAACCGCCGACTCTTCTTTCCCGACGCCTACCCGGTTGTCCAAATTAACATTTTGAACCGCGTAAACCTGCAGGGGAAGTAAAAATAAACCGATTAAGGTTATAATTAAATGTTTCATCTTAGTTTAAATATATTAAATTCTTATGCCGCTGTCAAATCGTCAAGATAATGATACGATCGTATCATTATTTTTACAAATTATGTAGGAGTTTAAGTTGTTGGTTTTGCCGTCGGCTAAATACTGGTCAATTATTTGAATTTCTAAGCTTTTAACCAATTTTTCTATTTCCTGACGGCTGAAGTGGTGACAATAACGATAAGCTTTCTGACCCCGTTTCCAGTCCAAAATATAATCGTTGTTATCAAGTTCTTCCGGGTTAATACCAACTTTTTTTGGATCAACTATCTTTTTTTTAAACCTTGGTTTATCACCAAACTGCCAAAATGAAGCGGCCAACAATCCCTGTTTTTTTAGAAGACCTGCCATCTTTTTTAAAACGGTTTGGCGAAGCTCAAATGAGGGCAGGTGATGAAATAAACCAAATCCAACAGCCAGATCAAACTTTTGGTCTTTTATATCCAACCCTTGAGTTATATCTATTTTTTTTAAATTATATTTAATTCCGGCTGATGAAAGTTTATCTTCAGCTGAGGTCAATAATTGTCGATTGTAATCAATGCCGAAATAATTTATTTCTATTTTAGAAGAGTTTTCAGCTAAAAATACGCCGAAACGGCCGTTGCCGCAGGCGACGTCCAAAACATCAATTTGTTTTTTTTTAGCAGTTAAAAGATTAATGTGAGGAAGTAGTTTTTTCCATCCGGCCCAATAATAAGACCGGGACCGGCTGAACGCTTCTGCCGTTTGGCGGTAAAAATCTTTGTTTAATTGGTTTAATTTTTTAATT
>CAZBPF010000079.1:0-2862 GCA_964493745.1 uncultured Gammaproteobacteria bacterium | reverse complement strand
GACTTCGTAGCAGAAGGAGATGTGGTTGACAAAAAACATAAATTTGTTTAAAATTGGTGTAGTTAAGTATTAATATTAGTTCAAATTTATGTATGTTAGCAGAGCGATTGAAAAAAATTTCAAGGAAAAACAAGAGCCGGGCAAAGTATTAATTTTATACGGCCCGCGTCAAGTTGGGAAAACAACTTTTTTGAAAAAATTTGCCAAAAGTTATCAAGGCAAACACCTTTTTTATGACGGACAAGACATAAATACCCAAGAACTTTTTTCCGCGCAATCAATCGAAAAATACCGTTCTCACTTTAGTGGTTATGATTTGCTAATAATTGATGAGGCGCAATATATTGAAAAAATTGGGTTAAATCTAAAAATTATCACTGACCATCTTTCTGGATTGTCGATAATCGCTTCCGGGTCGTCATCTTTTGAACTGGGCCAGAAATTATTTGAACCCCTGACCGGCCGGAAATGGATCTTAACCCTCTACCCTTTGTCCCAAATAGAATTGAGTAAAAATGAAAATCCTCTCCAAACTAAAGCTAATCTAGAAGAAAGACTTGTCTACGGAACCTACCCGGAAGTGGTTACCGCTGAAAATATGAAAAGGAAAAGAGAGGTTTTGCAAACCCTGGTCAGCTCTTATTTATATAAGGACGTCCTTCAACTTGAAGGTATTCGGTACAGAAAAAAAATAGTAGATTTATTGAAATTAATTGCTTTTCAAATCGGTAAAGAGGTGTCAATCAGTGAACTTGGTACAAAACTAGGAATGAATACAAGAACAGTTGAGAGATATCTAGATTTGTTAGAAAAAAGCTTTGTTTTAATAAATGTTCATGGGTTCTCCAGAAACCTTAGGAAAGAAATTACAAAAATGTCCCGCTACTATTTTTACGATAACGGAGTACGAAACGCTTTAATTAATTTATTTAACCCGTTAGACACTAGAAATGACATTGGGCAACTTTGGGAAAATTATTTGTTCACGGAAAGATTAAAAAAACAAGAATACAAAAATATATCCGCTAATAATTACTTCTGGCGAACATACGACCAAAAGGAAATTGATTTAGTTGAGGAAAGAGAGGGGAAACTGTTTGGGTATGAATTTAAATGGGGCGACAAAAAGCCAAAGCCTCCTTCAGACTGGCTGGAAACTTATGAAAATGCCGAATACAAAGTAATTAACCAAAACAATTATCTTAACTTTATAAGTTAAAGTTGCTCCAATTGAACTCGGGGAACAGTTGTCACGGTTGAGAAACATCGTTTCCGAAAGACTTAAAGTTCAATCGTACCATCCAATTTTAGAATTTGTCGGCGTGAAGTAATGTCTAACTACTTCTCAACTATTGTTCTTCTTCTTCCAAAGGCAGAGCAGAGTTTAAGTTACAAATTCCAAATAATTATTTTTGTTAACAACTTCAACTTCTTGTCGATAGTTTTGTTTGAAAGCTTTTGGAGTTTTAACTTTGGATTTTTTCCACTTAAATTCATATGCTGAAATCCGGTTTTGGTAAACCTCTATCCAGTCAATTTCTGCCTGCTGGTACGTCCGCCAAAAATAGTATTTTTTTCGCCTCTGTTGATAATGATTTTTCTTTTTTCTCTCCACAGCAAGAAAGTTTTCCCAAAGCTCTCCTATATCGGTCCGAACATCTAAACTCTGATATTGACCAATTAAACCATTCCTGATCCCTAAATCCCAAAAATAATATTTCTTTGGTTTGACCACTTCGTTCCTTAAATTTTTAGAAAAAGCCCCTAATTCAAAAATTACAAATGCTTTTTTCAGCAGGTCTACATAGCGCATTACTGTTTTCACACTA
Organism: uncultured Gammaproteobacteria bacterium; assembly: GCA_964493745.1. Lineage (GTDB taxonomy): Bacteria > Patescibacteriota > Microgenomatia > UBA12405 > JAHJSD01 > CAYSLZ01. The sequence continues at coordinate 1,033 of CAZBPF010000079.1, read as the reverse complement.
ATACTCAAAGAATTCGCTAGTTCATTAAAAGAAACCTCTTTCCCAATTTGGAACGCCAACAAAACTGTTAATTTTCTAACAGCATCCGGCCGGTCAATATTTTTTAAGTAGAATATGTCTTTAAAAAGGTAATCTTCAATTATAGACTCCAAATATTTTTGCTTTTTTTCATTTTTATTAAGATGGGTTAAATAAGGATAACCTCCATAAATTAATTGGTCTTCCACCAAGCCGGGCTTTTTATAACTCTCAATATTTCTTGTTAATTCACTCGTTGATAACGGATATAACTTATATTTAAAATTACGTCCGGTTAGCGCCTCCTGAATTCCTCTGGAAAGAATTAAAGAAGAAGAGCCGGTTACATAATAAGTTCTTTTGGGAAACTTATCAACTAATATTTTCAAGCTCAGACCAATATTTTTTATTCGTTGAGCTTCATCAACCAAAATAATTTGTTTTTCCTTAATCAAGTTTGTTAATTTTACTTCGGACGGATCACTTAACGCCCTTTGCGTTTCTGAAGTATCGCCGTTAAACCAAAGTTCACTTTCCCGCTTCGTATCTTCAGTTAATTGATGTAACAATACCGTTTTACCTACCCGGCGTGGTCCGTAAATTAAGTTGATAAACCCGTGTTTTTGATTATCTTTAATTGTATTAACTAGATCTCTTTTGATCATGTTAACAAAATTATATTAAATTTATGGACTGTTGTCAATAAATTAATACTAAATTTATGGATTAAATTTGGGGTGACTTTTGTTTTACTCAGCTTCTTCAGGAGAAGGAATTTCTTCTTCAGTTGGTTGCGGTTCTTCAGTTTCCGTCGGTTCTGGTTCTTCTTCACCAGTTACGTCTTCCTCAGGAACGGTTGATCCTTCTTCTTCCAAGGGCGGGGCGGCTTCTTCCGGCAATTGAATCGGTTCTTCTATCGGCGGACTTGGCAGCGGCTCAGGCCGGGTAATTTCTCCTTCCTCATCAGTCGGCTCAACTTCCGTCGGAACTTGCTCATCCAGCTCTGCTTTCCATT
>CAZBPF010000078.1:0-2918 GCA_964493745.1 uncultured Gammaproteobacteria bacterium | reverse complement strand
CTATCTGAAAAAGATAGAAAAAATTTCAACAATGGGTGTCTGTGGCTGTCTGATCGCAAAATATGGTTGGATTTTCCAAATTTAGCTGGCTGCGGACGCAAAAGAGCCAAGCAACAGCTTTTTGAAATTTGGATTCCGGATCGTTTTTCTTATCTTATTTGAAGTATATATCTTTTGCCTTACTTTAAGGCTATTTTTCATTTCGGTTATAATATTTTTATCTACTTTTGCAAATTTTTCAGCTATTTTATTTTCATCGCCAAAAATTAATTGGACATACTTCATGTTTTTTAGATTCTCTACAATCGGAAACTGTTCCGGAATGTTTTCCAAATTGCGTCGCACTGAGTGATTACCGTGAATTCTTCGACACCAGTAATTAAATCTCCTAAAGTGCTGTTCCAAAATATTGTTTGTTCGAAGAATGAAAATAATTCTTTTTTCACCATTAACATACACAGTCAGCGGATCGGAGAAAAGCCTTTTTTCGTGTTGTTGAAGTTTATCCAGTATATTTATAAAACTTTTACAAAGTGGCTTGTCATCGGTGATTTTAATTTGTTGTCTCAAATCGGTTTTAAAATCTGTGACGGCCCTTTTCATTGCCTTCAGTTCCTTAGCAGTGCCAGTTTCTTTCATGTGGCAAAGCCCACTATTGACATCGCTGGGTACCGTAGCAAGCGCATCGCGCAGTTGCGAGAACACGGATAGTTTTTTTTCATATTGTTTTACTTTTTGCTCAAGTACCGAGTTTTCAACGATCTCTTTAATTTCATGATAAAGCTTCCAAAGGATATTACGGTTTTTATTTTTTACCGAATAAAGGACAATAACTTCTTTAATCAGTGAATAGGCTGTTTTCAAACGATTATAAAAGTTCAAGTAGCGGTGATCGAAGGGAAACCCATAGCCGTCAGCACTGGAGCCATAATCAAGAATCCACAAAATCAAATAATAAACACCAAGCTCGGATGCTCTGAGCGTCTGGCCGAATTTTTCCGGTTTTTCCAAAAAATTTTCGATTTCTCCAATGGTGACGCCGGTAAATTTGTTACCCATGTTTCGTCTCAAGGTCTTAAGATTGCCGAGAACTGCAGCCTTTGATAATGCCTTGCGCAGCGCTGAACACTCATTGTCAAAAAGGGCTAGCCCGATAGCCTGCAAAAAATGGAAATGACAGATGTAATGGGCGATATCTCCAAAAACCGATTTGACCGCCGATTTAATTGCCTCGGCCATATCGGAGACAACTGCAAGCGGTACGCCCAGGCGGTTTTTAATTTCTTCAAGGAATCCGCTTAGATCATCTTTGTTTTCACTTTTAAGTTTAGCTGAGTACAGAACAAAGCCGGATATAGGATCTATACTTGAGACGAGTTTGGGACTGTCGCCTTGGCAGGTTGCATCCAGGTGCAAGATATAACCACCTTGTTTTTGGATATATTGCCGAATGAGATCATTATTTTGTTGGTGAACCGCCGTAAGATAAAAAAGGAAATTATTTATAAGTACTTCTACTTCGCTAATCGATATTTTGATGGCATTTTTTTCCAGCAAAATTATTTGAATCTCGGCAACCTGTCGATTTTCGTTAAAACGCAACTTGCCGACTTCAACCAAGACATTATAAGCAAAATTAGATCCGGCAGGCACAATCATCGGAAGCTCGCCGGATTTAAATGATCCGATATCCGGATGTTGAGGGCAATAGCCGATGGTTTCATGCGCGATGAAGGTTCCTATACCAATTGCTATTATTTTGCGCTTTTTTCTTGTTTTGAGAATGCGAAGAGCGCGTCCACAAACCGGACAGTGTGTCTGATCCGGTTTGAAGGCAATTGGCGGCGGCCTATCAAAAAGTCGGTTTGGTAAGTTATCAATAAAAGCTTGATTGCGAAAAAATTGTATGAGTTCAATTACGGAGGATTTTTTTTTAAATCATAATCTTTGAATAATTGAGCGATTGCTTGTTGTGAAGCCTTTACCCTCTTTTTTTCTACTGCAGCAGATAGTTGCAGAAAAGATGCTTTTGGATTTTTAATGAGTTCAACCAAAACATAGACGGCTGTTTGAGGACTTAAACGTTCAATTGGTTGAGCAGGTGTTAAAACTTGCAAACGTTTTAATTGCAGCCGCCTTTTGCTTTCACTGACTGACAGATAAACAAAGCCTTTTGGTGTGCGAAACCGATCGATTTTTTTATTTTTATACATCTGGTTAAGTACCGGATGGCATGACACGGATAGGATATTGTATAGATCTTTTGCGCTAAGCCCCTGAAAACTTTTTTCGACAAAACGCCCGATGGCTTGATTCAAATTGCCATGCTTGCAAAAGCCGATGTCTTGATAAAACCAAATACCGTTTGGGTCAAATGATGGAATCGATCTGAGTGTGTACCACTTACTATTATGGGTAAAGCTACTATAGTAACCGATTGCTTTTAAGAAACGACGGATAGAAATTAAAGAATAGTTGAGACGCTGGCTGAGTTGTTCAATGGTATAACATTTTTTTTGTTTAAACAGCTCGGTTAACTGAACTTGCGTATCGGTTTGATCTGCCATGACATCTCCAGCTGATAATGTATTAAACATCAAATTAGATTTGGAAAATGTTTTATACTATATCATGCCGGAGAAAAAATCAAGGCGATGTTAATTTATAGCAAAATTCGATATTTTAATTAAATCCTGATAGTTATGTTCAGCAAGGCGCATTGCCGAAATCAAGCGAGGCAGAAAAAATATTCCAAATTTGAATAAGTATTAAACTATAACCTGATATAACCTATTGAAATCATAAGATCCAACCACATTTTGTGGTAATACCTTCTTGGAACACTATTTTTTAAAGCTTTCTGAGAATTATCAATCTGTTAGCTTGGTCCGACCCTACCCAATGCTCTCAATGCTCTA
>CAZBPF010000077.1:0-2977 GCA_964493745.1 uncultured Gammaproteobacteria bacterium | reverse complement strand
GCCAGGACGGTCCGACCTACAAGCCGATTCATCAGGTTTCTTTTAAACCCCGTAAATAAAATAGTAAATCGGCTTGCCTACTTGACAAATGTATTACTTTTGTTATAGTATTATTACCATGTTACAAAATGTAAGAACGATTACCAGCAAAGGGCAAGTAACAATCCCCTCAGAGCTTAGGGATGAATTTGACCTACTGCCGGGGGAAAAAGTTCAGTTTGTCGTAGAGGAAGATGAAATTAAAGTTAAACCGGTTCCCGATTTAGATGATTTAATTGGATCTTTACCAGTAAAAAAGAAGTATAACAAAGAAGAAGCAAGAAAACTTATTAGAGCAAAGGCCGCTCAACGGCACGCCAAATCTCTATGACAGTAAATTTGGTTGATGCAAATTTACTAATCCGTTTTCTTACCGGTGACGATCCTAAAAAAGCAAAAAAAGTTAAGAAGCTTTTATCTTCTGGGGATGGAACACTTTGGTTAATGGATATTACCTTAGCGGAGATTGTTTGGACACTAACCTCTTTTTATGAATTAGATAAAGCAGCAGTTATTGATAAAATTCGGGGAATTTTAGTTTTACCGAGTATTCGGGCGAATAAAAAAATATTGTCAAGGTCGTTAGATTTATATTCAGAAAAAAATGTTGATTTTATTGATGCTTATCTTGCTGCGGTTTCACTGGAAGAAGGCGTAGATATTTACTCACTAGACAAAGATTTTGATAAGATTGAGAAAGTAAAAAGGTTAAAAATTTGATTTTTTTCTTTAGCTGATTTATAATCCCCTCAACAACGTTTAAGTTGGGAGAATGGGCCCAGCGAAGCCAAGTTTGACTTGGCGTGTTGCTTGTTGAACAGTTTGTAAGTAGGCAAGCCGGCAGAAATCCGTAATCATATTTCAGGCCGCTGTCACAGCAGAAACCGAGGCGGCTACAAAGGTTCAAATCGTAAGGTTTGGATAAAGCAAGGTGGCACCGCTTTTAGCCAAGAGCCCTTGTTTGTTTTTGAGATTTTCTCAAAACCAGGCAAGGGCTTTTTTATTTGGGAACGTAGCTCAAGGGTAGAGTACTCGTCTCCAAAACGAGTGATGAGGGTTCAACTCCCTCCGTTCCTACTTATGATAGAAAGAGGAATATCAATAACTGGTTTAATTGAACTTACTAATAATCATCCTGTTCAGTTGAGAAATAGGAAGGAGGTGGTTTGGCATGGCAATTAATGTTTTTGGCGAAACTATTAATATTTCACGTGTAACTGGAAATGCACAATATTTTGAAAAAAATCTTAGTGAAGTTGTCGAAAAGACACGAGAAAAGCGAATAATGAAGAAGTTTTTGGACGGAAAATCTTTGTCTGGAAAGAGAAGACTTAAAGAAATTATTGAAGGTGTCAGTTTGGATATTAATAGTTTGGAAGGCAAGCTTGATTCGTCGCAAAGAGATTTGGTAACTCAGTTTTATATTGATAGGTTGAAAGCTAAAGCTTCGAACCAATCAGATTCTTTATATCATGACTTAGCTTTCCGTTTGGTTAAAATTGAGAAAAGCTTTGATTTTAAAAAACAGTTGAATAGATTTCAGAGAGGAAAAATTGCGGTTACTGATCTTCCCGACTCATTTCCGGGAGAATTTAAAAAAGCAGAAACACTTTTAGTTGGTAAGATCAGAAGCGAAATTGGGGAAAAAGAATATCGTTCTTATCTTCGTCATAAGGAATTAATGGTTCGGTTAAGAATCATTGCTCGCGATTTGTTTTATGCAGTAAATAGTGGTTTATCACCAGAAGGGGTGGAGAAATATATGGCCGTGCGGTTTGAATTAAGGAGACTTCAAGAAAGTGTTCCCACAAATTCCAATAAATTAAAAAAGAACATCGTTACAGCGATTAGAGACGGTGTCCAGCTGGAATTAGTTCACATTAAATGTTTGCGCTTTACTTATCCATATGGAAAAAGATTACAGATTATTGAGGACTTGGAAGATAGTCCTGTCCCAACTAAAAATGGCGGTTTACACTATCCGCTGAGTGAAGAAAAAACTGTTGGTAGATTACAACGTGTTTTTAATATTTTCACTGAATTTGGGGTTCCTGTAAAGATGGTTGTTTTATTAAGCGACCAAGATTTAATTGATTATTTTCCAACTAAGGATTGTTCTTTTTTACCAGCTGAGGATATTGAGAAAGCACCAAACTCGATTGAAAGGTATAAAGAAAAATTGAACCGAGCAATTGATTTTGGTGAAGTTGATTATTTTCGTGATTATTTGCATCAGCGGAATCAATTAAAGAAATTTGACCAAATACGTGAAGAAACGATTCAAGAGTTACAGAGAGGAAAAAGTATTTATCCGGAGTCACTTGTTGAAGAACGTGTTGATTACCGTTGTCAATCCAATGAGAGTATTTTTGTAAATTGCCCTGACCGGCAATTTGCCAGAGAAAGGGTGTACGCACAATTGGGAAGCTTGCAGGCCTTAACGGTTTTGGGGTTGAACGGCGAACGTGAAAATAGGCCGGTTATTTTAATCGAAGAAGATTATGGAGATCAAAATAAATATATTGGAGGAAAACGCCGTTCTGCGTTGCCTGTTTATTTCACTAAATTGCGTAACAAAGTTGAGGTGGTATAATTTTGAAGAGATTTAAAATGGCTAAAAAAAGAATATTTTCGGGGATACAGCCGACCGGGAATTTGCACATCGGCAATTATATTGGAGCAATTAACCAATGGGTTGACCTCCAGCAAGACTATGAGTGTATTTACTGCATTGTTGATTTGCACGCGATAACCGTTCCCCAAGACCCAGAAGAATTAAGCGAAAAAGTTCGAGAATTAACAGCATTGTATTTGGCCTGCGGTATTGACCCGGAGGATTCAACCGTTTTTGTTCAATCGCATAACCCTGACCATGCCGGTTTAGCCTGGATTCTTGACTGTATTGCTTCTATGGGCCAGCTGGAAAGGATGACTCAAT
>CAZBPF010000076.1:0-2990 GCA_964493745.1 uncultured Gammaproteobacteria bacterium | reverse complement strand
TTCTCAATTATAACCTTCAAAACGCATCCGATTTAACAAAATTGTCTAATATTTCTGTTTTACTTCTCAAATTTTCCAAATCTTGTTCAGAGATATCTTCCCTAAATAATATTTGACGAACAAAACCGCTGTCCATTGCCGCTTCTATTTCATTTATCTCCCAAATATGCAAATCCGGATCAAAATCAGTGTTATATTGAATTGCAAAAGTATTTTTAAGAGAAGGATAGTTTTTTATTATAGTACTGTACAAATTCGAAAATCTATCAAAAACTTGTTTTTTCTCATCCTCAACTTTAAAAGGACCTTTAAGTGCCCCTGTTTCGGCATATTCTTCAAATTTCTCTTCTTGCTCTTTAAATTCCTTTTCTTGCTCCAAGGCAAGTTGCTGTTCATCAGGCGTTAAAGATGGCAATGGAATAACCCAAAAATCTTCGCTATTTTGTTCCAAAAAATTTGTTTCTTTTCTGTTTCTTGCCAGAATATCCTCATCGGGATGTTTTACGCTACTTCTTACCGTGCTAATATCAATAGCTTTGCCCTTAACGGCTGAAAACACCTCTTCTATTCCCTGAATAACATCCTCGTCATCTCCAATTAAATCTGGATAAAGCAAAGCATATTTAACCATTTCGGCATAAATTTCAGCACAAACACTCTCCATTTCTTCCCGATACCTATCTCTTAACTCTCCATCAAACCGGATTTTACCATCCATCAATAATTGAAATAATTCTCCTCCTAATTGACCGCATACTTGCTTGTTAAATTTCAGTTCATCAGTGTCTTTTCCATTTTCCTCAGCAATTTCATCGACTATGTTCCTTACAACTTCAGCATTTTTCCAATTAACAATACTCCGCAACTTCTTTTTTTCAACCACTGCCCTACCAACCACCTCTCCAATAGACCTTTTTAAAAGAGGAAGCATTAAATCACCAGGATGATCTAGAAACTGGCCTTCGATTGATAAACATCGAGATAAAGCTCGCCATTTTCCATGAGCCACCCCAGCTAATATTTCCGGAGGGTAATTTAAATTCAGCAATGGATCAGAACCATGACCGACTGCCTCATGCAAGGCATAATCAGTAAACACACCTTCGATGGGAATATTCTGGACACTGTCGCTCAAACAACAGCTTCGACTGGAAGAATCAAAAAACATTCCGTAAGGAAAACTTGAATCTGCTCTTACCTCACGAACCAACCTACCGGAATTACCCCCAAACAAATTATCCATAATTTCTTTTATTCTTAAGCCATATGATTTGTTTTTCTCTGGTAAATCAACTTCCAATTTTTCAGAAGGCGACTGCCATTTTTCTCCTATAAATAGTCCCCTTAAAGCTCCGGGCGACAACCCATCCAAGCCTAACTTCCGCCGATACTCCACCACCTCATTTAACTTTTGTTTTGATTCCTTAGAAAGACTAACCTCTTTTATCGCAGTAGCAACAGCTTCCACTGTTTCTTCAGGAAAATACTTCACCAAGACACGACCCATAATAGCTCCTGCCGCGGAACCACCAATAAGTGACAAAAAAGTCCTTCTACTTATAACCCCCTCGGATTTATCCAAATCTTCCTTGAACTCACCTTCAGCCATGTCAGAAATCTCACTTTGATTTTCCATATGAATATCATAGCAAATTCCAAAAACTCAGCAACAATCGGCCCACATACTCCGATAATTTTTAAATTTGCACTTTGAACTTTAAACTATTTTACCTACCGCCTGCTTTCTTGAATAATAAGCCCAATGTAACATTTACCATCTACTAATATTTGACTATATCTTACCAATTAAGTCAATATTACAATTGCTCTTCTTTTTTATAACTTTTGTACTTCTCGGCTACCTCCATATTTTCTACTTCCAATAAGCCGATTACTCTTTTTCTAATTTCAGCAGTAGAAACTTCCTCATCATTTTCCTGAACCCAAATTTGTATTTGACTGGCAATATTTAGAGCATTACCTTCATCCAGACCAGCGGATAATAAACTTTGATAAACTTTTTGATAACTAAAATCTTCAAGACTGCCGTCTCGCTTTCTTACTTTTTTCATTTTAACTCACCTCCTTTCCCAGAGAAAACCAATTAATTGGCAGGATAATAGAAGAAATCACTATTTCATGATTAGGAGATTCTTTTTCTATAAGTGACTGACAAACTCCACCCATTAGTAATTACACTATAACATATAATTTTTGGGTTTGTCTTACATCACCTTAAGCTTTCAAGATGGATTCAATTTAAAACATCTGGATATCTTCACGTAGTATTAATAGTTGGATTCAGGAAGGTGTTCAAGTGTATATGTTAAAGTTAGATCTCTCTCATCATAATAAAATCTTATGAAAAGCGTCCCTAAATCTTCATTAAAGAGGCGCATCTCGTCATCGTCAACTGTTTCTATTTCCCAACCCTCATCTTCAAGAAGGTCAATATAATACTCTTTTACTTCATCAGTTTCTGCTTTAGTTACATATTCCACTGTAGTTCGAGGCCGATCCTCATCCCTATCAAATCTAACTAGAACAGATCCGGGATAGCGGCCGACAATGTCCAAATCTTTTGTCCCAACTGCATCTTTTTCCGGCAACGGCTCTCCCTCAACTTCGCCTTCAGTTGGTAACTGCGTCTCCGTTTCTGGAGTTTGTGTCTCAATTTCTGAAGTTTCAGTTTCCGTTTCAATTTGCTCCGGCTCAGTAATTTCTTGAATTGGGCCTTCAACTTCTCTTTTTTGGGTAGAATAATAAAATACTCCTCCGGCAATCAGCGCTAAAACAATTAGAAGAATTACTAAAGCGGCATTTCCTTTTTGTGAATAACTATTTCCTAATTTCATCATTATTTTAATAATAGTGGTTAAAAAACACTATGTCAAGTTTTGCAGATTCTATCACTTAAAAGCTATAAACTTATTTTATAATTCCGCCAGCCCCAACAAACCCAAAAAATCTTTGCACTTTGCACTTTTAAT
>CAZBPF010000075.1:0-3057 GCA_964493745.1 uncultured Gammaproteobacteria bacterium | reverse complement strand
CCTTTTATCCTTGACAAACCACACTTAGACTTGGTAGCTTTAATAGAGAATGGAATCTACGATACAAATTGTGCTAATCATTTGCGTTGTTTCGTTAACGGCGATATTTGTTACCGCCGGTATCTGGGTCGTTTTAATTCTGCGAGAATTTAGAAAAGCGGCCAAAAAAGTTTCGCAAATAGGAGATGATGTGGAAGAAACTTCACAATTTGTCAAAGAAAAAATTAAAGACGGTTTTAGTATGATGGCTTTGCTGGCCACTCTTTCAAGCCTTTGGTCTAAACGCGAAGAAATAACCGATTTTTTACCGGATTTGCCTGAAATCAAAGATAAGGCCTCCGGTAAAAAAAATGAACCGGAAGAGGAAAATAAAAATAAAGATAAAAAAAATGAGAAGAAGAAAAAAAAGAAATTTTTCTTCAGAAAGAAAAATTGATTATTTGACAAAACGAAAATTTATGTTAAATTTAAGAGTATGACAAAAGGACGTTTAACTTTAGTTTTAATTCTTTTATTAGTCGGCTCAATTTTCACCCGTGGATTTACTGTTAATCCGTTAAAATCCATGGGTACTGACAAAACTAAAGAAATTGCCAAAGACTTCATTGACAAAAATTTAATGGTTGGTCAAGAAGACGGTTATGAAATAAAAGAAATTGTTGAGGAAAATGGTTTATATAAGATGACAGTTGATATTCAAGGTAATGAAATAATTTCATATATGACTAAAGACGCCTCTACTTTCTTTCCCAGCGCAATGGATATGACCGGAGAAGGAGAAGAAGGTGAACAAACGGCTCAGGAACCGGAAGAAATTCCTCAGTCGGATAAGCCGACAGTTCAGTTATACACAATGTCATTTTGCCCTTACGGTACTCAGGCAATGGAAACAATGCAGCCGGTAGTGGACTTATTGGGTGATGCAGTTGATATTCAGCCCCACTATATATTTTATGACAACTACCAAGGCGGCGGCCCGGACTATTGTCTTGATGAAGAAAATAAATATTGTGCCATGCACGGCATTACCGAAGCCAACCAAAATATTAGAGAGCTTTGTGTTTACAATAACCAAAACGACAAATACTGGGATTTTGCATTGGAAGTTATTGACAGCTGTAACAGTGAGGATGTTGAAGAATGTTGGGAGACAGCCGCTCAAAGTGCAGGAGTTAACGTTAGTTCAGTAAAATCCTGTTTTGAAGAAAATAAATTGGCTTATGCGGCAGATGAAGTTGATTTGACTACCGAGCTTAATGTAAGCGGGTCTCCTACTCTGCTTATCAACGGTGCCCGCTTCAGTGGAGACAGAACACCGGAAGGGTACAAACAGGCAATCTGCGGAGCGTTTAACGAGCCGCCCGAGGCCTGTGAAACAGAGCTGGAAGGTGGTGCTGCAGGCGAAACCGCCGGCGCATCAGTTGACGCTTCTTGCAATTAATCCGTAACTCACAACTCATAATTCTGATAAAGTTTTCCTTGTTTAAAGCCAAATTTTCGATAATAACCCCAGGTTCCGACAGCGGAAACAACCGCCAATTTTTTATAACCGGCTTCAGCCGATATTTTAACTGCCTGCTTAATTAACTTTTTACCCAAACCGCGGTGCTGGGCGTTTTTTGTTTTGATCTGTTCAAATGAAACCGCCGGACCGTAAACATGAACTTCTCGGATAATTGCTGACTCTTTCAGTTCTTTTTGCCAATTTTCTCTTGTCGGTAAACTTAAACGCAGAAAACCGAGTAGGCGGTTAGGTAGATAATCTTTTTTAGAAGGAACCACGTATTGGAGGAAAACCTCTTTAGAAACTGAAGTTTGATAGTTAATTTTTTTAAATTCTATATTATCTAAATCAAACTCGGCTCTTTTAATTTCTCTGGCCCGGATGTCTTTAAACTCTTTGTTCTCAGCGATTAGTTTTTCTTCAATATATTCTCTAAAATTCGTTTTTAAATTACCGGCGGCAATTTCTGTTGAAGGAATATCCCGGACAATTCTGGTCAGCCGGCAGTATTCGGGAGTATTAACAATACAAAAACCTAAAATATCTGTTAATTCTTCTTTAGTGTAAGGTAGCCACTTATTTTGTTGATAATATTCCATCAATTGGCTGTTATCAACTAGGGAACAGGGATATATTTTCAGCTCATCCGGCTTAAAGTCAACTGATTGAAAAAGTTTCCTATAATCCTCTTTGTCTTTCTCCACCGACGAACCGTATAGGTTAGGCATCCAGTGGGCGTGAATTTTCAAACCGGCCTGGCGGGCCAGCCGAACCGCTTTTTTATTTGCTTTTATACCGTGGCCGCGTTGATTTAATTTTAAAATTTTATCATCTAGAAATTGTAATCCGAGTTGAATTTTAGTACAGCCGAGTTTTCTAAGCCGGACAATTTCTTCTTTATTGATAAAGTCCGGTCTGGTTTCAAAAACCAATCCGACACATCGGCTGTGAGCGGTTTCATTTTTTTTATGAACACGGATTATCTCTTTCCATCCGGTTTTTTCTTCCGGCGTTTGGTTGTTTTTTATGTTTACTCCGCTTGTCTTTCTCGGGTTAAAATCATTCAGGGCTTGAAAACATTGGTTAACAAACCAGCGTTGATAATTTTTAGGGTAAGCCGACCAGGTGCCGCCTAAAATAATTAGTTCCACCTTGTTGACTTTGTGTCCCATATTAGACAATGTCTGCACCCGGTTGTAGGTTTGTAAATAAGGATGGTATTTATTCCGTTCCGCCCGCTGAACACCCGGTTCAGAAGATAAATAACTTTTTGGGATTTGAAATTCAGTCGGACAAAAAATACAATTTCCCGGGCAGGGATAGGGTTTAGTAAAGACAGTAACCGGAGCAACACCGGAATGGGTTCTGGTCGGTTTTTTTCTTAATTGTTTGACTAGCTCCGGGTCGTATTTGCCAATGCCGTGACTGCCGGCGTATCTTTTATAGCCGGTAATAATCTCAACTTTTGAAAACAAATCTCCGTTTTCTTTGGTATACTTTCGTTGAAGCTGATAAAGTTTTTCTTTATCAACCGGCTGATTTTTTTCCAAAGC
>CAZBPF010000074.1:0-3079 GCA_964493745.1 uncultured Gammaproteobacteria bacterium | reverse complement strand
AAAGCCAATAGTGACATCATTGGCGCAGCGATTTTTCAAAGAGCGAGTTTTTGCATCGGCATCAATCAAGGGCATTCTCAAATGTGCTGACAGCTATCGTGGTCAACAGGAACCACTCCACGGGTTAATCGTTTGCGGGAGGATTGCCACTGGGGTGTACATAACTGGGAACGAAAATAATCAACAGCCAGTCGAGCAAGCATGATGCAATAGTAATGAGACTCAACTTTTTCTGGTGATGTGCCTGTGGGCTTGTTCAGGAAATAATTCTCGATGAGGTCTTTAATGCCCGTCTCCACCGGCGGGGGCCAGAGGATTTGGTAGGCATCCAGGATCTTAATCGGACTGTAATCTGTATGGGTGCTCCCAAAGGAGAGAATCTCATTGGTCTCCTTTATTTGCTTAACCACAAAACGAAAGGATTTTCCTGTCTATGGGAGAATGAAGTCCTGACTGGCAATACGGTATTGGTCCCGGTAATCTTGCCAGACCCCTTTTGTCAAAGGCGGCCAAGAGCGGACCCAGGTAAGGCTTTTGGGATAGGACCCCCCAGGGCGGTGATCAAACCCTCCCTTTTTTCCTTCTTTATTTACTTCCCCTTTTGTAGAGCAAAATATTTTCTTCCTCTTGTGACATCTGGTTCGTGTACTTTTTTGGTGTTCCTGGTATACTTCCTTCGCACCCTTTTTTGTGTTGCTTCTTTTCAAAGCCTCAGTCTCCAAAGACAGTTGGTTGCTGTGGCACAAAAAGTGTGTGTCCTTAACAAGTAAAACGTAGTTTTAGCCTTGACTTTTCCCTTGTCAACTGTCTTTTTTCAGTTCAGCCCATAGTTGCTTCTCCATTTTAATCATCTGATTCTTGTATTTTTTCAAGTCTTGTCTGAGTTTTTTAATGATCATTTGTTCTGATGTTGCGTCATCTGATTCCTTGTGGAATTCTGCATTTGGCTCTTCTTCAATAAACCTATACCGCTTAAGAAAAGCTTGGATGATCTGACCGACCATAAAGTCTGATACATGTCGACGATCTTCCTCCCAAACAAGGGTAGGGTCGCTAACCATGGCTGCTTCAAAACTCGGAAAGTAGTCCACTCCAGACCGTGCCGAGCAAAAGGAGCCTGCGGCCGCCCTCAAAGTGCACTTGGAGTTCATATTCGCAACAATTATATCTTGCTCAGTAAATGTAGCATTTAGGGGTACTGGAGAGACTGTAACAACCAGTTTTGCGTTCGGTTTTCCATATCTACCGAGAACCTCAGAGATTTGCCGTAGTGCGCTCAGGCAACTTTCGTAACTCAAAATTTCGAAACTGAATCGATCCGAAGTGTGAATAAGTTGAGGATGCGGGGCATCGTTTATATAATAAGCTGCTAAATTATCATACCATGCCTCCGTTAGGCCGAGAGTTATGATTACAAGATCAGCGTCAAATACCTGAGAGAAATAATCTTTTATATCCGACCGTCGCCGTTTCAAGGCTTCTATCGTTGCGTTCCCGGAGTTTTTTTTTAAATGTGCATCATAGTAATTACCTTCTTTTGCGGGCAAGAAACCGGCTTCCGGAAATTCTTGCTCGCCAGCTGTCCATAACAGTTCTTGCAAGATTGTGATTGGGTTGTATTTGTTGAACATTCCACCAACCCGGGCCGACTTTTGCCCCAGGTCGGAAACCTGGATATTTTTACTTAAAACGTTGGCACCAGCCGTCTCCAATCGTTCTTCGACATTTCTGGCGAAACATGACCCTATAGCGAAAATTGAGTCGTCCCTGCTACAGGTGAAAGATTGGTTGCCGTGAGGAAGGCAGATGCGCCGATCGATTCTTGTTTTCGCACTATTTTCACCTTTTTTCCACCTTGATAAATCGTTCGTTCGTAAATTAGCCAAAGCTTGTTTCCCAGATAGAGAATTCATTAAATGGTTCCTCCAAAATTATTCTTTTAAACTGAAAGGTGTACATGTAGAGTACTGCATTTTGTTTTTCAGAAATCGAAATAAATGCGTATCCCCGGAAGGGCTATTTGTCCTGATGGTTTAATTAGAACGTATTAAACTTAACACCTTTAGGTTAGTTAAAGAAAGACAATGTCAGTATTTCATTAATTCGTTTTATTAACCTACAGATTCCATATCATTTTCCCGGTTTTTCTCTCAAATTCTTGAGCTTTTTTCTTAAATGACAAATTCTTATTAAAAAATTGAGAAAATTCTTCTGAAAGAGTAGTTTTCCGATGTTTTCCTTTAGCTATAGTTGCATTTCTATTTGAAGTATTAACTAAATAATTTTGACAGTTCAGGGCGTTCAGATTGTTAATCGGCAATTTTGAAAACAAATTATCCGAAAGCCACGAACCCTTGTCTTCGGATTGAATAAATTCATCCAGGGAGATAATATGAAAATTATAATTGGGACGCCGCATAATTTCATTTAGGGCATCCAATGATTTTTGCGTTCGTTCTACAAATCTTTCCGCAGAAATATTAAACATAGAATTCTCCGAAAGAAAGTTGTCCCGCAAATTTCTTATGCAATAGAAAAAAATGATTTTTGAATGATTGCCAAATAATTTGTCGATGCTATTAAGGTGTATTTCAATTCTAGGTTTTTTGAAACCGAGAAATTTTTTATTTGTAAAATTGAAAGGTTTATTGGTGCCTTTAGAAATAAAAGCATATGCGTTAAGTGCTGAATATATTCTCTCCCCGAAATATTTATTTTCTGTCCTCTTGCCTTTATGGTCAATATCTGCTTGGGCAAAAGTATTTGCCAACATTTTAAATGACTTAGGCCAGCATTCACCTTTAATACATATTTCCGGATGATTATTAAAAATGTCCGTAAATTGCCTTGTGCCGGCTCTAGGAAAACCGCCTACAATCACTATCTGAAAATTATCTTGATTCATCATGGTCTCACTTTATGATTTTAATGAATATAGCTGTTATTTGAAATTATGGTAAAACGAAAGGTAGTATGTGCGTAAAAAACTATATCTTTCAATAATCGGTAAAACCTAAATTGCTTGTAACCGTTCACAGGGTCTGTCATTTTTCCTGACCGATCATAGGCTTTCGATCCA
>CAZBPF010000073.1:0-3233 GCA_964493745.1 uncultured Gammaproteobacteria bacterium | reverse complement strand
CTTACACCGACATCAGGTTGAATCAGCTGATGAGAACTAATATTGACGGTATTCCCCTGGACCTGGCTTCAAAACTGCTCCCCTTTAAGACAAAGTTGAATTTTTCTCTTCTCTCTCACCTTCATATCCACGCTAAAAGCCAAATGAAGTTCAGCAGTCGCCCGGAATCGGTTAAAAATGCCAAAGGTAAAATGTCAGAAACGGCATTAAGGGCAGTGACTGCTAATCTACAAAAGGCGGTTAAAAATCTTCAGTGGAAAAATAGTAATACTGAATGGGGCGATTATTATAATTTTACTAATTATTCTAAAAATGGTTTCCGGGCCAAAAAAGAATTGGTCAAAAAATATCTGCACGCCGCCGGTCCAAACATAGTTTGGGATTTGGGAGCCAACACCGGCGAATTTACCCGTTTGGTTGATAAAAAAGTTTTTACCGTTAGCTTTGACGTTGACCCGGCGGCGGTTGAAAAAAATTATCTTGAAGTAAAAGAAAATAAAGAAACAAATATTTTGCCGCTTTGGCAGGATTTAACTAATCCTTCTCCAAATCTCGGCTGGGATAATCGGGAAAGAAAGTCGTTAATAAACCGTGGGCCGGCTGATTTGGTTCTGGCTTTGGCGCTTATTCATCATCTGTCAATATCCAATAATTTACCGTTTGATAAAATCGCTGAATATTTTAGCCGGGTGACCGAATATTTAATTATTGAATTTGTTCCGAAAAGTGATTCCCAGGTAAAAAAATTACTTGCTTCACGAGAAGACATTTTTGACAATTATCATCAAAAAGAATTTGAAAATCAATTTAAAAACTATTTCGATATATTAGAAACGGATAAAATAAAAGATTCTGACCGGATTTTATATTTAATGAAAAAGATTTGATGAAGAAAAAATTAGTGGTTTTACATCCCCTTTTAAGTGCGACTTATCCGGTTTTGTCGCTTTATCTCACCAATATTGACCAGGTTTTATTAAAAGCAACCGCCGTTCCTCTGGTGGCCGTCATCGGTCTGACCGGTCTTTTTTGGTTATTTTTCGGACTGATTTTAAAAAATTTTAAAAAAGCCGGCCTGGCAGCAACATTTTTTATTATAATTTTCTTTTCATTGGGAAGAATTAATTTTCTTCATCCGGTCGTTCTCTTGACTTTGAGTGGTTTGGTCTTTGCCGGTGTTTTTATTTTTTTAATTAAAACTAAACTTCAATTAAACCAATTACATTTATTTTTTAATGTCTTTAGTTTAGTTCTTATTCTTTTTCTTCTTTTTCAAATCGTCCCTTATCAGTACAACCGTTACCGCAGAAATTTAGTCAAACCGGTTGGTCTGCCGGCTTCAAATAGGTCGGAAACCGGGCCAAAACCGGATATTTATTATCTTATCTTCGACCGTTATGCAAATGACCAAGTTCTTGACCAATACTTTGATTTTGACAACTCCGAGTTTATTAGTTTTCTTCAGTCAAAAGGTTTTTATGTTGCCGAAGAAAGTTATTCTAATTATCCAAAAACTTTCAATTCACTCGCCTCGTCTTTAAATTTAAATTTACTTGATTCTTTAATTGACCAGCCGGAAAAGGATTTTTCCGACCGACTGCCCTTCTATCAGCTTATGGAGGATAATAAAGTCATCCGGTTTTTAAAAGACCAGGATTATACAATTTATCATTTCGGCGACTGGTGGCAGCCGACAAGAAAAAACCCTCAGGCCGACTTTAATTTCAACTATTTTATTATTGATATTAATGAGTTTACTCATCATTTAATTCAGACATCATTGGCCGGGCCGGTTTATAACCTCTACTTCCATACGGATAAGAATTTATTCGGACAAACGGAGGAAAGAATTGTTCCGGACAAAGAGTTTTCATATGTTTCCAGTAAAAAGGAAATAATTGAAAGAACAGAATACCGGCAGAATCTTTTAAAAGAAATCGCCTTGCGTCCCGGGCCGAAATTTGTTTTTGCCCATATTCTTCTGCCGCATGACCCGTTTGTTTTTGATTCCCAATGTAAGCCGGTTGACGAAGAAAGTCAAAAGAAACTGGAAAGGGATGAAAAGTATATTAACCAGCTTAGATGTGTTAATAATCTGATTGAGGAAAGTGTCACTAATATTCTGGACCAATCAGCAGTAAAACCGGTAATTATTATCCAGGCCGACGAAGGCCCGTTTCCGAAGGCGATTTGGTCGGGGGAGAAAACGTACGGCGAACTGGATGAAGATGAACTGCGGATGAAGTTCGGCATCTTAAATGCCTATTATCTGCCTGATTTTGAAGAAGATGTTTTATATCCGTCTATTTCACCGGTAAATACTTTTCGGATTGTTTTTAATTACTATTTCGGCACTGATTATGACCTGCTTGAAGACCGCCACTATAATATAGAGTCGGAAAAAAAACCTTATAATTTAATTGAAGTTGATTTTTAAGGAATCAAATTAGCATACATGGTGAAGCCGGGCAGTTTGTATGACGGATTGGGCAGTTTGACAAAAACAAATTTGTTATCTTTTTCTTTAACTTTAGATTGTACTCCGGCCCAAAAATCGCCGTCAACACCGTATCTGTCGCCAAAAAAAGCATAAAGTTCAAAGTCGGATTTTCTGATTAAACCGGCAATCTTATTAACGTTCGGCTGGCTATTTTTAGGTCTTCGCCATAAAAAGTTCCATTGCTTACCGGCAGAAATTATTTCCGATTGTTTAAAGGCAGTTGACAACGTTTTTCGGGCAGTCTGGTATCGGTTAAGCTTTTCACCGATAATTTCAGCAATTTGGTGTCCTTCTAACGGCTGGTTAGTTATAAAAGCGCCAATGTGTACTCCTTTATCCTCTATTTCCTTAACTGTTCTTATTGACTCCGGCGGTATTCTACCCGGACGAAGTGACATTAATTCTTCGGCAGGATTTCTTAAAACATAATCAATGTCAAAACCGGCCCAAATTTGGTCCGGTTTTATATTTCTGTATGAAGCAAAAGAAAGTAGGTCATCACAACCCAATTTTAAGGCCTCAGTAACGGACTCGGCCTGTTCCGGCATTATCTCGATTACAGGAAAGTGTTTTTCACGATAATCAACACTTACTTGCCTTTCACCTACCGGCAGCCATTCTACTGCGGTTTTTAAGCGTTCCATTTTTAATTATAATATTTTTTACTCTTATTATCAATGAATGGTATCACCTGAGAGGTGTCAGAGCGTAGGGAACGCAGATCTGCGTTCCC
>CAZBPF010000072.1:0-3236 GCA_964493745.1 uncultured Gammaproteobacteria bacterium | reverse complement strand
ATCACCGGCAGCGAAAAGCAGAGCGAGGGACGAGCGGCGCTTTTTGCTGTCCGAGTGCATTTGCCTTGTTGGACGATTTTCAATTCTTCACTCTGAGTCCTAAAAATTCTTCCATAGGCTCAAAGTCTCTATCATTATGAATTAATTCAAATCCATTCTCTATACAAAAAGTTGCGATAATAACATCAATTGTCTTTCGAACTGTTATTCCACTCTTTCTTAGTTTCCGATAATTTTGTGCTGCTTGTATTGCATTCTCTCTACCAAGAAAGTCACGATATTCAAGACTTTCCATCATCTTTTTTGCAGTTTCGTAATCCTTTTCTTCACGAAATCCCTGGAGGAATTCAGTTATTATTATATCACCTGTAATGATTCTGCTATGTTCAAGTTCATAATCCAGAATATTGGTATGTAATGATTCAACTCCTTTTACATAATCAATCCAAGCAGAAGTATCAGCAACTATCATTTGTCAGTTCTCATTTGGTCTAAATCTCCTTCCCAATTGAGTTTCCCTCGTAAATCTCGTATTTTTAATTGATTTTTTTGTGCTATAAGGAGTTTTAAGCCTTCTTCAACTGTTTCTTTTTTTGTTTTATTCCCAGAAATCATTAATGCTTGATTCATCAAGCTATCATCAATGACAATATTTGTGCGCATAAACACCTCCAATGTGTATACTTTTACAATATTATACACATCGTTGCCACACAAAGCAAGTAGTTTTTATCCGCGCGCCGAAGGCGTCGGTCCAACCACCAAAATAACCGGTCACACCCGGTTCATTTTTTTGTTGAAATTTTTTAAGTTGCTTTTAAGAAAAGGCCTTTAACTTTTCTTTCGAAGAATTTTTAATCACATCATTAATTTCATATAGGACAGGACTTTCTCCATATAAGTCAAAAAATTCCTCGGTTGTCCTGTTTGCCTCGACTACAATTTTATCAGCCATCGTCACCATGGTTTCTTTGACAACTTTGTATTTTATTGAAGTATCTTTGGAAAATCGTTCAAAATGTTTGGGTTCAAGAAACTGGAAATGCCTCCCGCCACCTATTTTCATAGCCATTTTTTTTGCATAGGGATACACATATGTGGACAATAAATCATAAAAAGGTGCCAGGATGGTTCCGTTTTCTCCGTGGAGGAATGAAATATTCTTTGCGTGAGCATCGGAATTGCCGATTAAGCCGTTAAAAATTATAAGCTGTAAAAACCGTTTAGTATCTTTGACTTGAAAAGCACTTTCATTTCTGATGAGTGAGAAACACATATCGAGTGTTGGAGAATATTTTAACTGGGCATTTACATTTAATGCCTGGCAAAAGTCTTCTTGTATCAGTCTGATGATCTGCCCGTTTTCTATCTTTCTGTCGTATCGGTCAATTAAGTATAGAGGTATTTCATTAATTTTAAAAATTTTAACATCAGGTACGGTCAGCCCCATTCTTTTGGCCAGCATCATGCAGAAAGTCTCGTTCTCAACCGTTCCATGGAGATCTTTTATCGGGGTTTTTAAAATATGAGAAGAGGGCGCACCGTTCATTGAGATCCGAATTTTATTATTTTTAAGTGAAACAGGAAGTTTTTCCTGGGCGCCTGCAAGAGAAAGTCTTATACCAGCTTCATCTGCCATAAACGGATTTTCAGGCAGTTCGTTTATTATTTTTAACAAATGATCGTCAGTAAGAGTGTCGTAAGAATACATTTCGGGTTTTTGTGGCAGGACACCATCTTCAAATAAAGACACAGCACCAGCACAATCTCCACCAATAGCCCTTAATAATTCAAACTGATTGCTGACGGGAATCTGAAGCCTTCTGGAAAGGATATCCAAGATTTTTCCTTCGGGCAGCAAATTAGTAAAATAAGAATATGAATCATCATTTAAATATGCGGTTTCTCTCAAAGGCAGGGAAACAGACAAACGATAGCTATCCTTTGAATTGATCCAGTTTTTATCATACTGGAAACAAAACCTGCGCTGGTGATCCAGCCATAGCTCACCGGCTTTAAGCTGATTAACAAAAACGTTGAGCTTACTCTTCACTCATGTGCTCCTCAATATATCGGATTAGTCTGTGGTTTGACTTTGAAACGGCAATTACTTCTAATCCAAGACCTTTCAATACATGCAAGGCTTTTTCCAACTGGACAGTCGGTTTCCCGTTTTCAAGATCTGACAGGAAACGTGTGCCAACATTTAGATATCCGGCAGCTTCCGCCTGAGTTAAGCCCTGATCCTTCCGTGATTTTTTGACAAGTTCACCAATTGTTTTTGTGTCCATAATTTCCAGCTTGTTAAAATTTAATCCCGATCGGTAATATATAATGTTTTTTTATGAATGGCAAACAAAATATTCTCGTACGGTAATATTGATTAGTTAAAATAGATATTCTTGAAAAATATTACCGTACGGGAACGATATTGGAAGCGGGATTGGTACTCGATCGGTCCCAAATTTTAGGTTAAGAGGCTTCCACGCAGCCAAAAAAATACTTTGATGACCGTCTTCAATCGCGGTCCAACGGCCTGCTCACCTGCCGGCTTGGAGCGACAGCGAAATGCCGGTCAGAGTGAAGCAGGAAGGTTATGAAGTGCAAATAAGTAAAATTTTTATTGACAAAAAATTAATTCAAGTTTAATTTGTGTACATAATGTACTTTTTGTACAATTTAACTGTTGGAGGTGAATGTTATGCTTAAAAAAATTACAACCGCTGATGCGAGAAAAAAATTTGCAAACATCATTAACCAAGTAGCATTTGGAAATGATTCTTTTGTCCTGACTCGCCGGGGGGAACCCATTGCTGCCATCGTTTCTGTGAAAGAACTTAAATTATTGCAAGATTTAGAGGACCAAATCGATATAGAAGACGCTTGGAAAACTAAAAAAGAAGCCGGTGAATCTATTCCGTGGGAGGAATTGAAAAAGGAACTTGAACTTTGAGATACAGCATAGAGGTCAAAAAGTCCGCCGCAAAAGAGCTTAAAAAAATTCCGAGGCCGGACCAAAAAAGAATCAGCATTGCAATTGACCATCTTGCTGAAAATTTGCCGGATCCAGATACGACAAAGATGAAGGGAAACAATCCCTTTCACAAAATTAGGGTCGGAAATTATAGAATAATTTACGAAATTCAAGATGATATCCTGCTGATTCTTATAATCAAAATAGGCCACCGCAAAGATATCTACAGAAACCTAACATAAATTCAGGTACCCCTTCTTCA
>CAZBPF010000071.1:0-3245 GCA_964493745.1 uncultured Gammaproteobacteria bacterium | reverse complement strand
ATAACTTCCCTCTACAAAGGACAAAAACAATAGATGAAGTTGGTGGGTTGGATAACTTCCCTCTACAAAGGACAAAAACAATAGATGAAGTTGGTGGGTTGGATAACTTCCCTCTACAAAGGACAAAAACAATAGATGAAGTTGGTGGGTTGGATAACTTCCCTCTACAAAGGACAAAAACAATAGATGAAGTTGGTGGGTTGGATAAATATCCTTCCTGAGCTTAGGAAATTGGTTTATTGGTTAACTTTCCAGTTGGTTTTTGTTGGTTGTTATGGTATGTTTAGCTAAATTAGGGAGCTAAAGGTTGTTTCAGTTGGTTCTGACTAGGTTTAATTCTACATTTTGTTTTACCCCCTGGTGTTCAGCGAATATCACGAACCCACATCACAATAGCTTAGAACATACAATTCATAGAGGAAAATCATATGAAAATTATGTTGTGGGTTTATCATGTTCGCTAAATCAGGAAGTAGCTAATCCATAAACTAATTGAGAATTACTTTGTTACATCACCCCGTGGTGGTTTATCTGGCGGTGGTGGATCAACAATTTCAACACCAAAACGCTTGTGAAGATTTTTTAAATCTGTTAATTCTAATTGTGAATTTCCTTCATGAAGAAGTCGGCCCCAGAGTTCTGAGAAAAATTCCATTTGGTCTTTGGTTAATTTTGATGCCCAATCTTCTTGGCGTAGATATTCCCCCAACTGGTAGATTGGTACCCAATTATATTTTTTGTTCTGGTTTTCTTCTTTGTAGGTTAGCCCTTCGGTTTCGTTCCAGGCCAAGCCCATGAGTTCGGCGATTTCCTGTTTCTTTTTTATCAGCCATTTTTTTGGAACAGATTTTTCTAGTTTTTCCATTCCAACCCTACAACAACCGAAGGAACGAACACTTCGGTTTGTGTTGTAACTTAGAACACCTATGTGGCTGAGAGTGTAACGCAGATATTTTATTAAATCAATAGTTTTCATAGATTTCTTAACCTTAATCAAATAGTCCTTAGAGGTGTTTTTACCACCCTTTCCAAAGCATATACCATGAAGGTGTGGCCCCAACAGAACAAATTTATACAGCGCCTGGCCTTCACTAACTTTTTCCCTTATACCTTTCCAATAACCAGCGTCATATTTAGCGGTGGCCCAACCTTCATATTTTAGTTTTCGTTTCCAACCAGTTTTTATTCTAAAAGGGTGGAACATAACCAAACCACCTTCAAAATTAATAGATTTAGATTTCCGATAAGCCCTTCGGAATAAAGAAGTATTGATATCGGTCCAGGTCCAGGAGTTATTTTTTACTTCTGTCGGTGGAACAGAAAAAATAACTTCCTTTGGTCGTTGGCCCCTGGCCCTTGATAAAATTTCTAATTTTAAAACATTTTTGAAAACTGTTTGTAACGCCCAACCATTCCAACAGTCTGGGCATTCCTTTCGGCCACAATTTAAGCGATTATATTTAACCGCCTGGCCACATTCTGAGAAAAAACCAGCGACAACCTTCCCGCAATCTGGCCCCGAGTGGCCCAATCCAGGAATTTTAAAGGAATATTTACTAATTGGCGTGTTTAAATCCAGGTTGTTTTCTAGAGATATTTGGTTACTTGTCGAGTTATCCTTATATCTAGCAGGATAAAAACCATTTTGTTGGTTAATTTTGGTGGTTTCTTGGTCTATTTCTTTAATTCTTTGTTCAGTTTTATCTAAATTTTGAGTTTTTCTTATCATCAAACCAACTTTGAACTGATTATAACAATAGTTGGCCAAGATTCTATTTAAAACTTAATTAGAGCTGATTAAGAAAAAAAAGTCGTCCCCTGTTTCAAACCAGTTCAAAGTTTAGAAACAAGTGGGGGAAGCGACGAACACCAAAGGACAAACTTTAGGGTTTAGGCAGCTTGGTACTCTAGCCATAATTTTTGTTGTCTTTGGCATCTGTTTTTAATTAGATCCACAAGTATTTAAAAACTTTACTATTCTAACGAGGGTTTTTAAAGTTTACTATTACTCCCACAACTACCATAGGTTGGGGGTAATGGGTGTTATGGTAGTTATTCTAAAGGCACTTTAGCACGATCCAGTGCCTTTTTTAGAGAATTAACATATTTTACTTCTTTACCTTGTGGTAGTTGTTTGGTGTAGCCAGAGGAAACTAAAATTTTTATATGACGATAAAAAGTAGTTGGACTACAAACACCACGATCAACACAAATATTTTTTAATTCGGTGCTGTTGATTGGTTTTTCAAATTCGTTTAGAATTTCAAAAATTTGTGAAGTGGTTGTTGTTTGGTTTTGGTTTAATTCAAGTAGTAATTTATCCATTTTTTTAATAACTGGTTTCAACAACCATTTTCTAAATCCCATAAATATTCTTTTGTCTAGTTGTTTAAAAAAACCAGAAAACCAAAATTATTTCTTAATTTACGCTACACGATTCACATTTGTAATTACCGCTATGATTATCACAGCTATAACAACTAATGCTACAATCGGCAGGAAGCTACTCAAAGTCTCTAAAGATTGGCCGACTTCATTGGTTGTATTATATGCGGTTGAATTTTCATCAATGCTATCAGTGCCTTGAATTTCGTCGTTAATCAGTGAACCCATAGCGATTGTTATTCCGACTACAACCAGCAAAATAGCCAAACTTCCAAGAGCGTGTATTCCCAAACCTGTTTGAGCTTTCATTTTTTATTTCTCCTTTTTTTTAAGAAACAGCCGAATAAGACAGAATCGGCCAGATACGTCTAATTCGGCCGATTCTGATTAAATTACTAATTAGTGGTATTTAAAGCTAGTGTTACAGTAAAAGCGGTTAGAAGCCCATAGGACGCTTCTAAGGTGCATTTCATAGTTTGAGGTGTAACACATATAATGTGTTACATATGTTTTCACTCACCACCTTAGTGTGTTTGTTTAAGCTAGGCACTTCTGAAATTCTTATTTTTTTAATTTACCTAATATAGAAAAACATTTCTTTCTTTTTTTCTACAAAGGACGACAAAAACAATAGATGAAGTTGGTGGGTTGGATAACTTCCCTCTACAAAGGACAAAAACAATAGATGAAGTTGGTGGGTTGGATAACTTCCCTCTACAAAGGACAAAAACAATAGATGAAGTTGGTGGGTTGGATAACTTCCCTCTACAAAGGACAAAAACAATAGATGAAGTTGGTGGGTTGGATAACTTCCCTCTACAAAGGACAAAAACAATAGATGAAGTTGGTGGGTTGGATAA